>NZ_JBFUCJ010000075.1:0-36799 GCF_056405295.1 Variovorax sp. P1_H2
GTAGGCCACAAGCGGCGCTACGAGCCGCCGTGCCTGCTCGCAAAGCTGGCGCAGCACCACCTCGTTGTGGAGCGCAGCGCGGTGTTCGGGATGAAGCCGCGCTCGTCGCGCTTAGTCGACATCGGCATGTGGTGGCTCTCGCATCATCGTGAGCTGGCCATGTGCGCGTACAACCGGGTATTCATGCCGTTCGGATTGCGATTCCAGAAGGAGCTGCAGCTCGCCCCTGGAATGATCGCAACAGACGAGGTCGACGAGATCCTGCTCGTGTGCCGAAGGGACGCTCGGGCCGACTCCCTGGCCGGCCCAACGTAGCCGCGGGCTGTTGTCGATAGGAATCACCGTGAAGACTTCGTGCTCGCGTTGCGAAAGGCGCGCGGATTGCCCAGCGATCACCGAAGGGCAGCTTCCCGGAGCGGCTTCGGAATTACGCTCCCGGCCAGAACCAGACCTTCACCGAGACCTCCCAAATGCTTGATGCTCTCGTTTCACCATGGTCTTGTCTTGGCGCCCTTGCCGGGTTGCTGCTCGCGATGGCGGTCCATTGGGCCGCGCCGGGCGACATTGACACCGTTCAGGCCGGGGCATGGTTGGTGGGCATCGGCTGGGTTGCGGGCCTTGCGTGGGACCTCATGGGCCGCGGGAGCTCCAAGTAGCCCGCCGGCCTGGCCAACAGCCGACGTTCGTAGGGCCGAACCGAAACTCACTTGACCCGGCCCCTAGGGCCGCCTTTAAAAAGGGCCTCTTCGGTCAAACATGATGAGGTGATTTTTGAACAGTCCCATTCGATTCCTAAGCCCCGCGGAGGCTGCCAGCCGGCTCGGCGTCTCTGCCAAGGCGCTACGCATCTACGAGCAGCGCGGCCTGGTGACCCCAGCTCGCAACGCGGCGGGGTGGCGGTCTTATGGACCCGACGAGATGCAGCGTGGCGGCGAAATCGTGACCCTGCGCGCGCTCGGCCTCAGCCTCGCGCAAGTGGCTGGCGTATTGAAAGGCGAGTCCGAGGGTCTAGAGCCCGCCTTGGCCGCACATCAGGCCGTGCTTGAAGGMCGCGTTCGCCAGCTCGCGGGCACCATCGAGAGAGTCCGCGGTATGCGAGCCAATCTCGGCCGCGGTCAGACGCCGACGGTCGAGGAGCTAGCGTGCCTGCAGGACTCCGCCACAGAGCTCACCATCGAATTTGAACTGCCCTGGCCCTGGGGTGGCGAATGGTTCAAGTTGCGCGACATCCGGCCGCTTAACTACATCGTTGGCCCGCTAGGCAGCGGCAAGACTCGGCTGGCCCTGCGCTTGGCCGAGGTTCTGCCCTCGGCGGCGTTCATGGGTTTGGAGCGGGTTGAGGATGGCTGCGCTACGACGCGTCTCGACGCAGACCCGAACCTCCGATTGCGCGTCAACCAGACGCTCGACTGGCTGGTGGAAGACGGCGCTACCGTGTCTGAAGCATTAGTCGCCTTGCTGACCGGATTGGAAGCCGAAGGGCCGGCCATCCTGGTCGTCGACATGGTGGAGCACGGACTGGATTCAGCTACACAAGAAGCTGTGGCCGCCCATCTGCGTCGCCGCAGGTCTGATGACCGTCCACTCTTCTTGCTCACACGTTCCTGTGCAATCCTGGATTTGGCATCCGTAGGCGCGAAAGAATCCATCATTCTTTGCCCTGCCAATCACAGCCCTCCCACTCAAGTTGCCCCCTATCCTGGTGCTCCGGGCTACGAAGCGGTCGCTACCTGTTTGGCCGCCCCCGAGGTACGCGCGCGCACGGAAGGGGTCATCGCATGGCGCCCCCGGCGGCGTGAGGACTCTCGAGAACGAGGCTGTGCTGCGAGAGGCTAGAGTCGGCCATGAGCGGCCGCTCGACGACGGCCTCGAATTCGCCTACGCTGAGCCTCAAGGGCCAGTCACCGCCGCACTTCGCCGCCTGGCAGAGCCCGTCATTTCTCTTTGAAGGGCACGCGCAATGAATCTCCAACTCACAAGCAAGCTGGCGCTGGTTACCGGCAGCACAGCAGGTATCGGATTCGCCATCGCGCATGCCCTGGCAGCGGAGGGTGCGCGCGTTATCGTCAATGGGCGTTCGCAGAACTCGGTGGACGGCGCGGTCGCTCAAATGAAGGCGGCGGAAGGCGGCGAAGTCATTGGTTTCGCCGGCGACTTGAGCACGGCCGCTGCCGCGCAAGCCTTGGTGACGAAGTACCCTAACATCGAGATTCTGGTCAACAACCTCGGCATCTTCGAACCCAAGCCGTTCGAAGAAATTCCGGATGAGGACTGGACGCGCTTTTTCGATGTGAATGTCCTGAGCGGCGTCCGCATGGCGCGTTTGGTATTGCCCGCGATGAGGCGCGCTAACTGGGGGCGCATCATCTTCATCTCAAGCGAGAGTGCGGTCCAGATTCCTTCGGAGATGATTCACTACGGCATGACGAAGACGGCGCAGTTGGCCGTTTCCCGCGGATTGGCCGAGGCCGTCGCCGGCACTGGAATCACCGTCAACAGCATCCTGCCGGGTCCGACCAAGTCGCGGGGTGTGGGCGAATTCGTCGAGGCGCTCGCCAAGGCCGATGGCAAGTCCTTCGATGCCTATGAGAGGGAGTTTTTCGAAAAGGTGCGACCGACGTCCCTCATCAAGAGGTTCGAAACTCCAGCGGAGATTGCCTCCATGGTGGCTTACATTGCCAGCCCGCTTTCATCGGGGACGACAGGGGCGGCGCTTCGCGTCGACGGCGGCTGTACGAAAAGCGCGTTCTAGGCTGCGGCTCTCGGCCATAAGGCGACCTTCGACCACCGGTCAGGAATCGTCCCTCCAGCAGAGCCAGAACACTTTCATCAGACGTTGAGCGGATGGTTCGCCATTGTTATCAAGGCTGGGCTGCTCATCGAAGAGCTTGGCGAGCCGACGGTGGGCGCCGGCGCCGGAAAGTCTGGGACGGTCCTGGACGAAACGCAGGTCGCACCGCTCTCGCTCCATGTGCGCGCTTCCAAACGCTCGGCTGGAGGGTCGCAGCGTTGGTCCGACATGCCCGCTGCGACCAAGTGAACTCCTGGACTCAGACCCGCGCGGCCGTGTAGGCCTGCTCGTTCTTCAGCGAAGCCACCACCGGCCTCGCGCTTTCCTCGTCCAGACGGCCGCGGCAAGTGAGTTGCCGCTCGCATCATTTTGTGGACAAGGTAGAAGGGGACGCACCAACATGGCGTGCTGCAATGTGTTGCCCCAACGCACGTAAAACGTGCTGCCTCCTATGAGGAAGTGACGTTGTGCAGTGCACCAAATCACGAAAGTCAAGACCTTGTTTTCCCCGTGACCGGTGCATGACTCTGTGGATAACCGGCCGGGCATCTTGCCGGAGCCGCATTCTGCTTGGCTTTCATTGCGGTGCTCAGCGAACGAGCAGTCCCATCCCCAGTTCAAGTTTTTTGTAGGACCGAGCTTGGCCAGAAGCAGGTATTGGCGACAGTCCCTTCTCCGGCAGCAGAAATTCACTGCCGCAGGGGGCGAAGCCATACAAATCGATTAGCAGGACGCGGCGGGCTGGCCTACATTGGTCTTCCACCGACCACGAGGAATGCAACATGCCCATTCGCATCGCATCGCTGACCCACCGCATCGCGAAGAACGGCGCGATGCTTCACCAGGCGACGATGGACCGCGTCCACTCGCTGGGGGCGGACCATGAGCCATCCGAAGCCGAACAGGCGCTGGCCGAGGAGCGCCGCCTGCTCAAGGAGGAGCGTGCGAAGCGCCAAGCGCAAGCGCAGCAGCCGAGGGCGAAGGCCATCGACAAGCTGGTGAGGACGCACCACGCGCAGGCCAAGGAGAAGCCCAAGGAAAAAAAGGAGCCCAAGGAGGCCAAGAAGGCCAAGGCTGGCACGGCCCACAGGCCCTCGCGTGCCGAGAAGCACGCTGCGCAGGCGGCGGCCCTTCAGGCCGCGAGTAGAGCGCCGAAGAAGTCGGCGAAGACCTAAGAAGGCTCTCAGGCACGGCGCGGAGCGCGGACGCGCTCTTCCGAGTACAGGCGGAGTACGAATCGCCCTGCCTCGGTGTCGCGCAGGCCMCGAACCTCCTCGCGCATAGCAGGCGACACTTCGTCGAGCACAGGGTAAGCGGGACCGCATCCTGCCGGAAGCAGCCTCGGTGACGCGAGAGCGGCGGCTGCTTCGGAGAAGTCGCTAGGACCGATTCGGGCCCGCTGCAGCCAGGATGGATGTGGCAGGATGCGGCCACAACCCGTCATTCGCCTTCGACGACGATTGCAACTGGAACCACGTCACGGACAAGCCCATAGTCGTTGAGCTGCGCTCGACCTTCCCCTGCCGAGCCGGGTATGCACAGACGCAGGCATTGTGGGCCGGGCCTTGACGCGGACACCAAATAGATGGTTCTCACGCCCAGCGCGGTCCTTGCTTGTCCTGGGACGATCTCTATACTGAAGTCGTTCTGTCGTGTTGCGGTGGCGCGCTGCGCACTCCAGTTGGTCACAGATGACAAGGGCACTCGGGCGTCGAAAGCCCGGGTTGTGAAGACATGACCCTCCCCCTCCCCGCGAATCCGGTCACGGCGATCGACATCCTGCTCGAACCAGATGCCAGGATGCTCAAGCACGCTGAAGCCAACAATGCTCGCCTGCTCAAGGTTTTTCCCAAGGGATTTGCTCTGGACGCGGCCCACCGCCCGCACGTCACGCTGGTGCAGCAGTTCGTCCGCACTACGAGCCTGGACGATGTATATGCCGCCGTCGAAAAGGTCTTCGCTGGAACTCGACCGGGCGACATGGAAATGGAAGCCTACAAGTACTACTACATCCCGAGCCAGGAGATTGGGCTGGCTGGCATCGTCGTGAAGCCCACTCCGCAACTGCTTGACCTGCAGGCGGCACTGCTCGAGGCGGTGACGCCGTTTACGACGGAGACCGGCGACTCGGCCGCGTTCGTCACGACACCCGATGACCCCGTCATCGACCCGCTGCTCATTCAGTACATTTCCGTGTTCGTGCAGAAGGCATCCGGTGAACATTTCAATCCCCACGTCAGTACCGGCGTTGCGTCACGCAAGTACCTCGACGCGATGCTCGCCGAGCCATTCGAGCCGTTCAGCTTTTCGTTCGTGGGCGCTGCCATTTATCAACTGGGCCAGTTCGGCACTGCGGCCAGGAAACTCAAGGGCTGGGATTGAAGCCCTTCGATGCCGCGATCACCCTTTGGTCCGCAATCCCGGGAAGAGCTTGAAAGCATCGTCGCGAATCATGGCAATGGCCTCGGCACCGGTCAGTTGGGCGTCCGGCGAAATGGTCGGCACCGTCGCACCCAACATTCTCTCGAACGCCAGCATGCTATGCACCAGTGCCTTGCCGAGCGGCGACAGCGGAAGATCCGGCGGAAGCAAGGCGGTGTCGAACTTCGGAACTGGCCTCGGGACGACCTCAGGCCATTGATCCGGGGTCCTCGGCTTGCTGAGCGCGAGAACGGGAGCGATGTCCCGAGCCGAGGCGTCGCGCGCGGTGAGGGGGCGCCCGAGCGACCACCGCTTGCGCAGAGTCTGGATGAGGGAGGTGTGGCGATATTCATCGTTGACCACGGTGCGCTCGGGGACCCATGCCGAGATCGCGATGGCCGGCACCCGCGCCCCCGACCGATTGAACGTGAACCCCATCTGGCCGGCCGGCGCCGAGCGGTTCGGCGGCACAGCGGGCGGAGGCGGGACATGGTCGTAGGTGCCACCCGATTCGTCGAAGACGACCATCAGAAGCGTATTGAGATAGTTCGATCCGCTGGACGATGACGAGGAGCGGACCCCGTCGTAGACCGTTGCCAGCAGCGCGTCGCCGCCCAGTAGAGAGGATGGCGGATCGAACGGCAGGCCGTGGATCGTTGCCGAGATCGGCGGGTGCATGTCATTGTGGCCGTGCCACAGGTTCGGTTCGATGAACGAGTAGGTCGGCAGGCGGCCTCTTCGGGCGTCTTCGAGGAAGTCGCCCACCGTCGAGAAGTTGGTTGCGAAGCGGTTGCGCAATCGCGATGCGTGAATGATTCCGGTGAAGGAAGCTGGGCTTGGCGCATCGCAGTAGACGCGCCATGTTAATCCCTTGGCCTGCAGGCGCTCGAACAGGGTCTCTGCCTTGTTGTGAACGGGAAAGGATTCGGGCGGAGACATGTTGACGACGTAGCCCGAGGCCGTGCCCGCATGGAAGAAGGAGCGGTTGGTGAAGGTCTGCGACGGCACCTCGCAGAACCAGTGGTCGAAGACGGCGAAGCCCCGAGCCAGCGCCGACATCACCGGCATCTGCTCCGGCGTGTATCCCGTCATGATCTGCGCGTACTCGTCGTAGGTCGGCTGCCGCCTCATCTCGGCCGTGAACGCGCTGATGTAGTCCATCACGAACCCGTCCATCGTGGGCTGCTGGCGCGGATCGCTCGGCGCGTTGTAGGGGGCCACCATGTGCGCCAACGACATGAAGCGGTTCTTCGGGTCCAGGATGCCGAACAGATCCGTGTTGATGTGCGGATACTCCTCGCCCGGATCCGGGTGCGGCGTATTCATCGTGCGTGACACTCCGTAGGCAACGATCTTGCGGTCGGCGCCATCCTCAGCCCATTCCGGGATCGGGTTCTTGAGATCCTTGCCAATCACACCCTCGAACGACCTGACTTCGCCCGGTGTGTAGAGGCGTCCAAGCAAATTGTCGAACGAGCGGTTCTCGAACATGAGCACCACAACGTGATCGAGTGCCTTGCGTCGGTCGGACCCTTGCGCTCGGGTGAGCCCGGGAAAGGCGACGCTGGCCGCTGTCGTGCCGACGATCTCGATGACCTTGCGCCGTGTCGTCATAATTTACCTCGTCGGCTTCAACCGCGAACGAAACACCGCCGCGCATGTTGGATCTTCGTCGGCTCCTTGCCTGCGCCTAGGCGAGCGTAGTACCGCAGACTACTCTCGGCGCTCCGCGTGGCAATCCCAGCGACCACGTAGGCCACGTACGTGGATCAGCTACTCGGCGCGCGCTATCGCGCCGCATCGCCTACGAAACCGCAGGTCGTCAGCTCCAGGCGCGTCTGGGCTCAGTTGTTTGCGTCTTGCCCGACTGGCAGTACAGTGCCGCAACGGCGAAATGCCACGCCGAAAAGCCCGCTTCGGGCCAGTGCAAAGGCGGCTCTGCGCTCCTGGGCGGATCGGCATCGGCGCGTGTTTCTGACGGGCAGCCCTGCAACAGAGGATCTGCCAGTTTCCACATCATGAAGTGTCAAGGAGCAGGCATGAATCCGAACAAGCTTTCGAACTGGAACGACTGTGCTTCGCGCACTGCGATCGTGGACTTCGTCGAAAGGATCACCCGGCCGGGCGGCTCCGATTTCGTGCCACCGGCCGATCGGATCGCGACCTTTGACAACGACGGCACCCTCTGGTGCGAGCGACCCCTCCAGGTCCAGTTCTTCTTTGCGAGGGCCCGTCTCGAGCAGTTGGCGCAAGCGGATCCGTCCTTTCGAACACGCGAACCCTTCAAGACTCTCCTTGAACACGACATGACCCAGATTCCGCCGCTGGGGAAAGAGGACTTGATGCACCTTGCGGCAACCGTGCACTCGGGCACGACGGTGGACGAATTTGGCCAACTCGCCCGGCTGTGGCTCGCCTCCGCCAAGAACCCGACGCTCGCGCGCCCCTTCACCGAGTTGACATACAAGCCACAGATTGAACTACTGCATTTCCTGCGCGAGAACGGCTTCAAAACCTTTGTCGTTTCCGGCGGTGGCATCGACCTCATGCGCGCATGCAGCGAAACGCTCTACGGGGTGGCGCGCGACGAAGTGATAGGCAGCAGCATGAAGACGCGGTTCGAAATTCGTGACGGACGAGCCGAGTTGGTCAAGCTTGCCGAGATAGAAAGCTTCAGCGACCGGGAGGTCAAGGTGAGCAGCATTGCCCGCCATATTGGCCGTCGTCCGGTCCTCGCCTTCGGGAATTCCGACGGCGACATTGCGATGCTCAGGTACACGCGAACGGGTGATGGCCCGCGCCTGGCGCTGCTGCTGCACCATGACGACGCAGAAAGAGAGTTCGCCTATGACCGCGACTTCGCCCCCAGTCCCTTGGCGGAAGCACTCGATCACGCGGACGAGTACGGGCTGCAGGTCGTCAGCATGAAGCGCGACTGGGCCCAGGTCTTYTCGGCTTGAAAGGGTCGGCGCACCAGCCCGAAATGTTGCGGCGAAAGGCCGCTTTGGAGCAAGTGCAAAGTCGGCTCAGGGCCCGAAGCGGGCCTACAGCGGACGGCAACGGGGCCCGAAAGATGCTATGTGGGACTACTCGAGAGAGACCCGTTTAGCTAAAACGGGATTTCCTTAACTTCTTGGCAGAGGAGATGGAAATGTCGACGACCCAAGCAGTCCCACAACGTGAGAATACGGCGATCCAGGGCGAGCTGTACATGAGCTTCGAGCTCGGCGATAAGAAGTGGAAGTTGACGGCGAGCGATGGCCGCCTCAGCCCGAGCCGATACAACGTGGACGCGGGCGATACGGCCGCCGTTGCGCACTGCATCGACAAGGCCCGGGAGCGCTGCAGGCTCGAGCCGCAGGCCCAGGTGCACTCGTGCTACGAAGCCGGGCGCGACGGCTGGTGGCTGCACCGCTGGCTGTTCGAGCAGGGTGTCGACAACATCGTGGTCGACTCCTCCAGCATTGAGGTGAACCGACACGCCAGGCGGGCCAAGACCGACCGGCTCGACGGTGACAAGCTGCTGGCGATGCTGCTGCGCCATCATCGCGGCGAGCGGGTGTGGTCGATGGTGCATGAGCCCACGCCCGAGGACGAAGACGCACGCCGCACGCATCGCGAGCTCGCCCGGCTGACGCACGAGCGCACCTCACACATGAATCGCATCGGTTCGCTGCTGGTCTTGCACAACTTGCGTCCGCAAATCATCATCGGCGGGCGCGACTGGGCGCGCTGGTGGGAACGCCATGGCGAGCAGGTGCCGCCTATCTTGCGCGCCGAGATCGAGCGGGAGAGCGCACGGCTGGCGTTGGTCAAGCAGCAGATGAAGGCGATGGAAACCGAGCGGCGCCAGGAACTGGCCGATGGCAAGCAGCCGCAGGTGGCGCAACTGACCCAGTTGCGCGCCATCGGACCCAAGGGCGCCTGGGTGCTGGTCAAGGAGGTGTTCGGCTGGCGGCGCTTCGCCAACCGGCGCGAGCTGGCCGGCTGCCTGGGGTTGGCACCCACCCCATATGCCAGCGGCGACAGCCAGATCGAGCAAGGCATCAGCAAGGCGGGCAACAAGCGAGCGCGCGCGTTGCTGGTCGAACTCGCCTGGGGCTGGCTGCGCTGGCAGCCCGGCAGCGCATTGACCCAGTGGTTCAACCGGCGCTTCGCGGGTGGGGGCAAGCGCATGCGTCGCGTGGGCATCGCGGCCCTGGCGAGAAAACTGGCGATCGCGCTGTGGCGCTATCTGCAAGGCGGCGAGATCCCGGCTGGCGCCTTGCTCAAGCCGACCTCTGCCTGAAGTCCCGAACAACTTTCTTCCAACGCTGGGCAAGGAATGCATCATGATGATCAAAGGTCGACGCGCCCGCAACGGCCGCGGGTCACTTCAAAGTAGTGACCGTTCCAAAAGAAGGGGCGCTCCGGTAACCGGGGTTTGCCAGTGCGCTTCACGCGCATGCAGCATGAGGTGCCGGGTGCTCACGCCCTGCACGGATAGAAGTTCGCCCGAGCACTGGCTCGAGCGCTCGCCATGACCCCGACCTCGGATCAGGATGCATGCCACGTCCGCCTCATCCCACTCAGCAACACGCAGGTGCCGCCATGAAATGCCGCTCATCGATCCGTTGATCAAAAAGCCTTGACAGACAAGTCCTCATAGAAGCGGCCGTTGGATGCTCGCTGCACCGGTGCGCCCGCGGAACTTTGAAAAAGCGAGCGGTGCAACCTTGAAAACGGCGCTCGTAAGCTGTTGATTTTCCTGGGTTAGCAAGTGCGACAACCGTGGAGGAACTCAGTTCGTTCAAAGTTAGGCCGGATTTCCATCAAGATTAGGGTCTAACTTTGACGGCAGCGCGCGCAAGTTGTTGATTCAATGGGAAGACGGTCACCGCGGCCTCCGAGCTCGGTTCGTCGGTGAGCGTGCCGAAGTAGGGCGGGAAGGGCGGCGAGCGCGTCGAACCCAGCAGCCAAACAAGCCACCGATGATGACGCGCGTGCGCACTGACCGCTCGGCCGGCCACAATGAGCAAACAGCCGTTCCCGGCGCGAAACGCGGGGACTCGTGCCTCTATGCCTGAGACGGGGGTGCGAAAGAAAATGGCCAGCGTGTTGTACCTCTGGCTTCTGTCGACGCCGAGAACGGGGAGCGCGACAATCGCGGCTTCGCTATCTTAGGGAGCTCCTCATGCTGAGATCCGACGACGCCGGCAAACTCGTGCTTCGCCTTGGCCTTGGCCTCATCGTCCTCGTGCATGGAATCAGCAAGCTGAGCGGAGGCCTCGGCTACATCTCCGGCCTGCTCACATCGCACGGACTACCGCCCGCGCTTGCCTATTTGGTCTACGTCGGCGAGATCGTGGCGCCGCTGTTGCTTATCGTTGGCCTCTATTCGCGACCGGCAGCCTGGATCGTCGTAATCAACATGATCGCGGCGATTGGCCTGGTTCGCTATAAGGACATGTTCGTTATCAGCAAGACCGGGGGCTGGGGGATGGAACTGGAGGGCCTGCTCCTGATCTCGGCGGTAGCAGTGGCGTTGCTCGGCGCCGGCCGCTTCAGCCTGGGCGGGAGCGACAGCAAGCTCAACTGAGCCGATTCGAACGAGAGATAGCATCCCGCCGTCGCGCATCCGCGGCGCGCGCGAGGACAAGACGCCAAGCGCTACACGGTTTGAGAGACCAGGTTAGGCGAGCCACGCCGCAAATGCCGGCCGCAACGGGTCGCGTGCGCCAGTTCAAGCAACGCCGTCGTCAGGCGGCAGTACGCGCAATAGCGGACCGTGGATCGTGGTCCGGCAGCTGGCCGTTACTGATCGGGCACTCAGAACTGTCGCCTGGTCTGCGCCGGTCAGCCCAGTTGCAGACGATCAGGCGCCCCTGAGAGGCGCGGACCCTTCTTCGCATGTCGGGCGCCGCCCACTGGGGTGGCACAGGCACACAGCATCGCGCGGCCCAGCGACAAGCGTTTGACCCACCGCAAAGCAGGTGCTCAGGCCTTGATCGCAGTCAAGGCCGCGCGGCCGAACCATCCCAGAATATCCGTTGAACGCTCCCCTCTTGACGCTCGTGGAGGTGATACATGGACGACGAAATCAGAAGGAAGATCCTGGCGCTGCTGGATCAGCATCGAATCATGACAGTCGCGACGCTGCGTCCGGATGGCTGGCCGCAGGCAACGACCGTCGGCTATGTGAACGAAGGCCTGACCCTGTACTTTCTCTGCGGGCTGGACAGTCAGAAGGCAAGAAACCTGGCGCRAGATGACCGGCTCTCGCTGACGATCGATCACGACACGGCGGATTTGATGGCGATCACCGGCCTGTCGATGGCCGCTCGTGCGCGTGCGGTGGATGATCGGGCAGAAGCGGAGAAAGTCCTGCGCATGCTGCCGCTGAAATACCCCGACGCAGGGCCTCTGCCGATGAAGATGCCGGGCCCGGACGAGGTCCGCCTGTTCCGCGTCACACCCACGGTCATTTCCGTTCTCGATTACTCGAAGGGCTTCGGCCACACGGATCTCGCCGTTTGCTGATTGCGTGGGGACGTCGCAGCAGGCGAGCGAGGTGGACCGAACGAGAGATGGGATACCGATATCAGCAAGGGCCGAGATGACGTGTGGCGAACGCTGCTTCATGCAGTGCCAAAAGACGGCTCAGATTCGGTCCCAGAGGTCAGGCGATCTTGAGTCGGCGCAGTTCCGGCGCCAGGCTCACGCCCCCCGCCCGCTTCACGGCCTGGTTGACGGCAGCGCGGAGCGAGCCAAGGTCCGTTTGCACCATGCGCTGCACGCATTCGAGCGCGGTGCTGCGCTCGACGCCCGCACACGGCCGAACGCCCGCGCCCCACCCCTTCGGACGGGTCCGGCAAGGGTTTGTTCTAGGGTTGCCGCCCGGAACGAGCGCCACGATGGAGCTTCCGTCTACGTCGAAAGCAGATACCGCGACGTCGCGAGTGCCCGCATGGGGCGGCCCTGACGGCCCGTAATCGGCCAACTGCGGTCGTTGGTGAGGGTCAGCTTCCGAGAAGCGAAACTCCGAGTTTGTTGATCGGCAACTATGACTTAGCAACTGCGCAATAACGTCTTGAGCAACGGAAAAGGGGATCGAACCCCCATTCGCCACAGCGTGGTACCACGCCAGTCGCATCGGAGCCTCGCCTGCCAAGCCACGATGGTTCACCCACAGTGAGCGTCTCGAATTCTTATGATCAGCGCAGCTGATGACCGGCGCCAAAGCCGCTCATGCCCGCGGCCGGGCCGCGCGGCCCAATCGCCATGCGGGACATCATGCCGCGACGCATCGCCGCCATTCCATCCTGTACCAGGTCTGTCACTTCGCCCGCGTGCCCTTGCAGCGCAGCGACGACTTTGGCATCGCTCGATGTTTGGGTGACCACCGCGCCTTTGGCGGTCATCTCGACTTTGGAGCTGATCTTGTCTCGATTCTCGAACAGCGTCGGCAGGGTGCTGCTGAAGATATTGAATTCACGCCCGTCCTTCAGACGCTGGTACATGCTGGCAACGTGCGCCTTGATCGCTTGCGCGACTTGAGGGTCATCGGATTCGGTCACTGTGCGAATCCCGTCGGTCAGCATCGTCACCGAACGCTTGATCCTGGTGTTGTTGGCCAGCAGGTCATGCACAAGATCCATGTCGGCGGCGGAGCCGGCATCCTGCCTTTTCAGCATCGCTGTGGGCCCCATCGGACCATGACCGCCAGCGGCGGCGTCATGGTCCATTCCGTGGGTCGCGCCGTGACCCATGTTAAAAGGCTGTCCGAATACTGTGGCCGCGGTGAGCCCCAGCGCCATAGCGGCTGCGATAGCGATTGTGAATTTGGATTCGCGCTTCATGACGTCTCTCCATACCAAACAGAGTGGGTGAGCAAGCAGGCTCGAAAGGAATTGAATGGCCCTTGCATGAGGTTGTGCTTGAGGTCAGGATGGATATTGGGCGTGCGAGCCGCGTGTGGAAGATTGCTGCCGAGCATGGAATTGCATCACCAGCTCTCGGATGCACCTCGCGCAATACTGCGATACAAAGCGAGCCGCCACCCTGTTCGGGGCTGAATCACGCTTACGCCATGGACCACAAAGATCGCATCCTAATCGTCGACGACGACCTGGAAATCCGTCAGTTGCTCGTCGATTACCTGCTCCGCAATGGCTTTGACGCCGTGTCGGCTGCCAGCGGACGAGAGCTGTGGCAACTGCTGAGCAAGCACGCCATCGACCTGGTTGTTCTTGACCTGATGCTTCCTGACGCCGACGGCCTGACGCTGTGCCGCGATCTGCGCGCCAAGTCCAATCTGCCGGTCTTGATGCTGACCGCGCGTGGCGAGGAGACCGATCGCATCCTCGGCATCGAGATGGGCGCAGACGACTACTTGGTCAAGCCGTTCAGCCCGCGCGAGCTGCTGGCGCGCATCAAGGGCATCTTGCGCCGCACACGTTCGCTACCGCCCAATCTCAAGCCGGACACTCAGCGCTGCCTGGCGTTCGCCGGCTGGAAACTCGATACCGCCACCCGGGTGCTCACCGGCCCCGATGGCGTCGTCACGCCCTTGTCGGGAGCCGAGTATCGGTTGCTTCGTATCCTGCTCGACCATCCCAACAGGGTGCTTAATCGGGATCAGCTCGTGGAATTGATCCATGGCCGCGAAGCCGAGCCTTACGACCGCGCCATCGATGTCCAGGTGAGCCGCCTGCGCCAACGACTGCAGGACGATGGTCGCGAAGCCCGGCTCATCAAAACCGTGCGTGGCGAAGGCTACGTGCTGGCCGCCGCGGTCGAGGGATTGCCCTCATGCGCCTAATTCTTGCCAAATTGTTGCCGCGCTCTCTGTCTCGGCGCATGACGCTGATCCTTGTGCTCGGCTTGCTCATCGCGCAGGTGGTTAGCTTGGTGCTGCACCTGCAAGACCGGGCCGCCATGCTGGACGTCGGCCACAACCATCCAGGAATGCGGGATTTCGAGGGGCTGCCCTTGCCCTTTCTTTGGCACGTGTCGCTGACCCTGGGCGCGGTCGTCGTTTTGTCGCTGGTGGCCGTTCGTTGGGTGACCCGCCCGCTCGAACGGATGGCGGCAGCGGCGACGGCCTTTGCCCACGATCTCGACGCCCCTCCGCTGGACGAGACCGGGCCCACGGAAGTACGCCTTGYCGCGGAAGCCTTCAATTTCATGCAGCAGCGGCTGCGCCAGTTGGTGATCGAGCGCGGCCGGGCCCTTGCAGCGGTTTCTCACGACCTGCGCACGCCGCTCACTCGCATGCGGTTGCGAACTGAATTGGTGGAAGACCCAGCCTTGCAGGAAAAGCTCAACGCGGACATCGACGCAATGCGAAACATGGTCAACAGCGTCCTGGCCTATCTGGGTGGGCTTGAAGATGCCGAACCTATGCAGCCGATCAACATGGAGGCACTGTTATCCAGCATTGTTGACGATCAGCACGCAATCGGCCGAAGGGTCAGTCTTGTGCAGCAGGCTCCAGGGCGGACCGTACGCCCTTACGTCGGCAAGCTGTCAATCTTGAAGCGGGCGATCGACAACCTCATCGACAACGCCGTCGTGCACGGCCACGCCGTCGGGGTGCGGATCGAGGAATCTTCGAATGAGCTTCGCGTGGTGGTCGAGGATGACGGACCCGGAATTCCCAGTGCGGAACTCGCGCACGTCACCGAACCTTTCGTCCGCCTCGACGCATCGCGCGGACATGACACCGGAGGCGTGGGTCTAGGCCTAGCCATCGTGCGTGACGCGGCGGCTTACCACGGAGGCCGGCTGGTTCTGGAGAATCGCGAGAGTGGCGGCTTACGAGCGAGCTTGGTGCTGCCGGTGATTCGTGGGTCCAGGGCGCCGACTGGGGATGGCGTGCCGGCGCGGTCGGCGACGGCTTGATTGCCCTCCGGCGCTTCGTCTTCATCGCTATCGTTTGACATGTCTGGCCCGCGCCTGCACCTGGCGCATTTTCAAGTTTTCAAGATCGATTGCGTTGCCATGATGCGCCACGGCGCTACGGGCTCCTTGCAGGGGAGTGATCAACCGGTCGCGTGTCGCGTCGTACCGAACTGGGGGGGGTGGCCTCGCGGAAGCGTCGGCGGCGGCCCTCACTACTGTTTGGTAGTCCTGCACAACACCGACAGCCGAACCCCGCATCAATGCATCAAAGCCAATCTTCGGACAACAGCGCGCCAAGCGCCCTGGACACGGCGCGCTGCCACCAGCTTGCGAGCGGCTCACCGCGATAGCGCACCGGCCCATCGTCGCCTAGACCGACCCAGGACAGCGAGCCGGCCGGATCGCCCGGAACGTCAAGTTCGGGCTTGAACGAGTGATCGAGCGATGAGGCCGCGTCGAACCATGCGTCCAGATCGTGCGCCACCGCTTCGCTGTCGATCAGCACGCCGATTTCGGTATTGGACAACCGCGAGCGTGGATCGAGATTCATGGATCCGACGAGCACCCATCGATGATCCACGACGATGGCCTTGGCATGGAGGCTCACGCCCGAGGACAAGGCGCCGTGCGTCTTGCTCGAATCGACCGCGCCGGGCCGCATCTCATACAGCTGGGCGCCACACGCGAGCAAACGCGGCCGGTAGCGAACGTAGGCTCCATGCACGACAGGGACGTCGGTGGCGGCCAGAGAATTGGTCAACACCCGCACGTGCACGCCCCTGCGCTGGAGCTCGCAGAGCACGCTGATGCCCTGTTCGTTCGGCACGAAGTACGGTGAAACCAGAGTGACCTCGTTGCGCGCCGCCTCGATCGCATCGCGCAGCTTCGACATCACATGCACCGCTGGCTCGGCCCCGTTTCGGCCCACCTTGGCGGGTGGATCGTAGAGCACCGTCGCGTACGTCGGGGTCACCGCGAGCCGGCCGTTGCGCACCAGCTGCGCGAGGTCGGTGGCGCGCAGTGCTCGTGCGTAGTCGCTGTTTCGGAATGTGGCGACGCGCGCCTCCATCGCGGACTGGAGCCGCTGGACCTCGCCGGCATCGGCGTGCAGGCCGGTAAAGGCCTGGATCGGGACCGCCCATTCGCTGTTCCAATATTCGTCGAAGCTGCGCGACGCTTCGGCCACGACCGGCCCGACTGTCAGCACATCGAGATCTGCGAAGTTGCTCTGCGAATCGGCGTTGAAATAGGCGTCGCCCAAGTTGCGTCCGCCGATCAGCGCGGCCGAGTTGTCGGCGATCCAGAGCTTGTTGTGCATGCGCCGATTCAGCCGTTCCCCATCGCCGAGGTAGTCGAGCAAGCGCCCGAGCCCGGCCCATTGGCGCCGTGCGAACGGGTTGAAGACACGCACGTCCACATTCGGATGCGCCGCCAGCGCTGCGAGATCGGCATCACGACCGCCCGCGGCGACATCGTCGATCAGAATGCGCACGCGCACGCCGCGCTCGGCGGCGCGCAGGACCTGATAGATCAGCAGCGTGCCGGTCGCGTCCGGCGCGACGATGTAGTACTGAAGGTCCAGCGTCCGCTGTGCTACGTGTGCCAGCGCCGCGCGTGCTAGAAACGCCTCCTGCCCCGAAGGCATCAGGCGAACACCCGACTGCCCCGGCGTCGCAGTCAATTGCGCGGCGAAGTTGCGCGCCAAGACGGTGTCCTGCGAATCGTCGATCGCGTGTTCGACCGGTCGCGGCACGTCGAAGCGAACCGAAGCGCACCCCACGAGCAGGGCCGCCACCAAGGCAAGCAGCAGCGTCATGGCCCCGGCCGATCGACACAGATCGCCGGCGCGATGGGGAATGCCGACGAGAAGCATGTTTGCCCCGTGGAGATCGTCTCCCGAGTTAGGGCCTTGGAAATGACCGATGTGCTCGAATATCCGCCCAACCGGCGACCAGGTGCTTGACAGCCGTCAAGGCGACGGAGGTCGCCTTCGCGGCATGGCCGGGTTCTTCGCGCTACTGCATCGACATGTTTCCGTGATGATGGTGTCCGGCCATTGCGTCGGCGCCATGGTCGGAGAGCTGGGCGTCGAACCAGGCGTGCAACGCCGAGACCAGTTCGGCGTTGCGCGTCCGATACGTCAGCTCGGCGCCGCCCTTCACATCGCGGTAGGCGATGGAGATGTCGCCGGGCTTTGCCGCCTTGAGCTGGACGAGTCCACGCATGTCGTCCCCATGGACGTGGGACGGCCCCGAGAAGTCGCCCTTGCGGAACTGGGACGCGATTTCGCGCAGATGCGCCCGCACCAGCCGGATTTGCGGTGCGTCGGACGGATCCTTGGCGACTACGCGCTGGGTTCCGCCATCGGCGGTCTTGGTGAAGATATGCGTCGTTGCCTGGACGCTGAAGGGCATGACGTCCGCACCGAGTCTCGCCACTTCGGCCTGGCGTTGAGGATTGGCGGCCATGCTGCGGCCATGCATTGCGCCGAACCACTTGTCCGCCTTGGCCTTTTGATCTGGTGTGAAAACCGCGTACAGGTCCTGCAGCGCACCGTGCATCGCTTCCATGTTCGCGACACGCTGCTTCATGAATTCGGTGTGCTGCGCCATGCGATCGGGTGCGGACAAACCTGAGTCCTGCATCTTGGCTTGCATCGCCTTCATGCTTTGAGCCTGTTCCTTGGCTTTGCCGGTGAACGCCTGCCATGCCGTTTCCTGAGAGGCGGTGATCTGGAGCTGGGCTTTCAACTTGCTCATGTGCGCGTCGATCGCCGCGGCCGAGTCGCCACCGGCCATCGGGCCTCCCCGGCCCATGGCGCCGTGCATGCCGCCCATTGGGCCAAAGCCATGCCCCATGCCAGTTGCGGGCTGGGCAAGAACAGTCGACCCGAAGGCGAGCGTCATCGCCGCCAGCATGGTCGCGGCGATCTTGTGGATGCGTTTCATGATTGAACTCCGTATATGAGGGTCTATTTGGATGCGGGTCACCGCAGGCCGGTGGCGAGCGGATTCCTCGCCATTCATGCATTGCAGCGCGCGCGTGTAACGGCAGCATTGCGCTAAGAGGCCTTTTTGTGGCGCGGAGTAGCAAAGAGGCGCATTGCTACATAGCGTAACCTTTGCGCCACCGCTCCATCGGTTCACCAGGCCCGCGCGGACGTGTTCGTCTGCGCTCGAAGCACCTCGAACCCTGACAAATCCGAGGCCTGCCGGCGGCGCGCACCTTGTCATTCGACGATGAGCGTGACCTTGTACTCAGTGCCGCCATTGAGCCTGGCAATGATCTCGGCTGTTCCAGGCTGACTGCCTGCCCCCGCCCGCACGCGGATGATCCCGAGCCTTGAGTAGCCAGGGCCGAACGGCTCTGGCGTGAGCGCAATGGGAACTCCGCGAGTTCGAATCGAGCCGATCGGCTTGCCGTCGCTCACGATCTTGAGCGCACCATCGCCTGACGCCTTGAGGCCAATTGAAGATCGGGACGATTCCGGCAAGGTCACGAGGAAGTCGATTGGCATCGCTGCCTCGGCGCCGCCCTTTACGCGCTGCCAGTCCTCATTCCTGCCTTGATGCAGTTGGTTGTAGGCGGCCACGTTAGGTGCGGCGCTGGCGGTGATGTGTGCGATGGCAGTGCTCGTGCCGCTCAGTGGGCCTGCATCGATGAACTGCACCGCGATCGGGTAGTCACCCGCCACAGCTGGATTGAGCTCGCCGGTGAGTATGTGGATCGCCTTCAGGCCCGGCTTTTCCGGTGGATTGCTTTGGATGGCTCCATCGATGCGGACGACGACCACGCGCGGGTCGGCCTCGTTCTGCGTCACGCTGAATGGCACCGCAATGGCACCGCAATGGCACCGTGCGGCCAGCCATGGAGCAGCGCTCCGTCCAAATGCGGTTGGTTGGCCACAGGCGTGAACGCCTTGCCGAACGTGAGGCGGACCTTTGCGCCGGCGGGGACAGCGTAGCCGGGCACGTTCGGATCGGCTGGCTTGTCCAATACGAGCCAGGCTTCGAAAGGCTGATTCGCCGCAAGGCCGGTACTGACCATCGGTTGATACCCAATCGTGACCGATACCGCGCCTGCCGACACCGGTGCGAGCATGAGGGCTGATGCAAGAATCGAAGAGGTGACCCCACCGACAAGAAGTCGTTCCAGCCGCTTCATCATGATTGAGCTCCTTTGGTAGTGGTCTGCCGCGCGCCGCGGTCTTCCATGACATTGAACAGCCACTGAACCGGCAGCTTGATGTGATCGAACACCACGGCGAATCCAACGGTCGCGGCTAACAGAGGAAGCACCAGCCCCAAAGGAAGCGGTGCCATGAAGGTGCCCGAAAGCGCCAAAGTCGAAGCGAAGGCGATGTCGGCGGCGGACGATGCCATCACCCACGCGCCCGGCTTCGAACGCCCACGGTATGCCCACGTTGCTGAAGCGTCTGGACGAGTCGGTACTTCTGCTCCGGAAATGCGCGTGCGAAGACACCGAACGAATCGGGGTTGAATTCGCTGGACATTTCCTCCGGCGGGCAGGTGGTGCCCTCGATTCCGACTGCGCGAGCAACCACCCCGGCGGTAATCGCCGAGTCTCCGGTCACCATCACGGTGCGGACGTTCATCTCGCGCAACGTCGCGATCAGCCCTGCGGAATCACCTCGGGGTGGGTCGCTCAGGGCGATGAGGCCGGCCACCCGCATCGTGGTCGCGTCCCGGATGCCACCGCGATCACCCGGTGTCCTTGCGCGGCCATGGCATCGGACGACTGCCGCGCCTCTCCGGTCAGGTTCGCAATCCCAGCGATGGCTTGTACCGCGCCCTTGGCGACGCTCAGCGAGGCCCCATCGGCGCCAACGGCGAAAGCCTGCGACATCCTCGTCGCCGGATCGAAAGGGACAAAGCGCACAAGGTGTTCTCCTAAGCCGTGAATCGAGGAGGCGGCCTGTCGAACGGCGGCGTCGATCGTGTCCTCGTTCGCCTCCGAGCTTGCCAATGCCGCCAGCTCCAGCACACGCTGGCGATCAAACCCGGGCATTGCGACGACATCAACCACTTCCAGCGCGTTGCGCGTCAGCGTTCCCGTCTTGTCGGCGCACAGAACGTCCATTGCCGCGGCCTCGTGCGCCGCCGAGAGGCGCGTCAAGAGAACTCCTTGCTTCGCCAGAAGCTGCGCCGCGAACGCGGCTGACAACGTGAAGGTCGCCGGCAGCGCCACCGGGATTGTGGCGAGCAGCGCCGTCAGCGAGAGGCGGATCAGATCGGACGGGGGCAACGCCGTGCTGTACGCGTAGGCCGCGATCAGAGCCGCGACGGCGGCATTGATGGTCGCGAGGTTGCGCGTCACCGCAAAGATGGTCCGTTGCTCCGTACTACCAGACTGCGCGGCGCGCACGATGGCAGCGGTGCGCCCGAGATAGGTATTTGCACCAGTCACGTCACTTCAGCAATCGCCTGGCCTCTACGCACCAGGGATCCGGCGTAGATTGCGCTGCCCGGATTGGCGTCGGTGGGGACGGATTCGCCGGTCAGCGTGGACTGATCAACAAGCAGGGATTCGGAAACGATCGTCGCATCGGCTGGAACCAGAGACCCGAGCGAAAGCCGAATCGCATCGCCGGGCACCAGTTCCGCGGCTGGTAGACGCACCCACTCCCCATCACGGTGCACCCATGCCGTCGGCGCAAGTCGGCTCTTGAGTGCTGCGAGCGCCGCATTCGCGCGGCCTTCCTGGAGAAAACCGAGCGTGGCATTGAACAAAAGCAGGGCGCCGACCACACCTGCCTCGACGTATTCGCCGATCGACAATTGCATCAGGATCGCGGCTTCCAGCATCCAGGGAACTGGCGACCAGAGCTTCCCAACGAACGCTCGCCAGCGTGGCGCTTCTTTGTCCGCGATGGCGTTTGGACCGACTTCCCTCAGCCGCTCTCTGGCTTCGGTGCTGGTCAACCCTTGCCAGGGTGCAAGTGCAGATACCTGCGGTCCGTCGATGGTCGCCTCATTGTTCATGTTGATCGTTTCATCCCTGCGGCGATGTCATCGGAATCATTCGCATCGTGCCTGCTTCTTGCCCTGGAGAGCTTGACACCGATCAACGAACAGCCTGCGTTTGCGCGGCTCAGCTGCCTCGCCGTTCAACGACAGCCTTGGGGCGTCGAATTGCGCGGGCTGTAGTACCGCTGTGGGTCCATCCTTGCCGTTCGCCCCTTGTGCGTGAACGACCGACTGCATCCGCGTCGGGGTGCTCACGTCGCGTCCTCCATGCTGAACAGGGGACCTCAAAGTCTAGTCATGCGATGCTTCGATTCAACCCGGTGCGCGATACGCGCCTGATCAGCCACAATTGAAAAGAAAGTTTTCTCCATCCTCTTGATGGATGAGCGAATCCGAGCGCGGCGCAGCGGCCAAGGCAGCCAGAACGACCAAAGTCTCCGGACCTACCATGTCGAGGCCAAGGCATGCAGGCGCGTTCCCGCAGAGCCCGGCCGGGCGCAACCTGCTCAAGGAGACAGCCAGAAATGAAGACCCAGTACTACACCGCTTGCAGCCTGGACGGCTTCATCGCGACGGACGATCATTCGTTGGAATGGCTGTTCCCGCTCGGTGACATCAACGACACCAGCTATCCCGGCTTCATCCAGGATGTCGGTGCACTCGCGATGGGATCGTCGACCTACGAATGGATGCTGCGCCACGTCGTCGAGCCGGGGGCCGCATGGCCCTACACGCAACCCACATGGGTGTTCAGCAGCCGCGCGCTGCCCGGCGTGCCCTCCGCGGCCGTTCACTTCGTCCGAGGCGATGTGCGGCCGGTGCACGATGCAATGAAGCTGGCCGCCGGGGACAAGAACATCTGGCTCGTCGGCGGCGGCGATCTCGTCGGCCAGTTTCATGACGCCGGGCTGCTCGACGAGATCATCGTCCAGGTCGGGTCCGTGACTCTGGGCTCGGGCAAGCCCTTGCTTCCGCGTCGCATCGTTTCGCCGTCCTTGCAACTCAAGAAGGCCAGGTTTGTCGGGCCGGGTTTTGCGGAGCTCACGTACTCGGTGCCGAGAAGGCAATCAGCCGATACTCGACACTGACCTTCGGGCAGTTGCCCCGTTCAAACACCAAACCTGATGCCTCCCATGGTCACCTGCTACCTGCGCTATGTCATCGATCCGTTCAAGCTCAAGGAGTTCGAGCACTACGGACGGATGTGGATTCCTCTCGTCGAAAAGTTCGGAGGAAAGCACCATGGCTACTTCTTGCCATCGGAAGGCGCGAACAACATCGCGCTCGCCATGTTCACGTTTCCGAGTCTCGCGGCGTACGAGGAATATCGCGCCTTGTCTGCTGCCGACGCAGAGTGCCAGGCGGCGTTCAAGTATGCGGAAGACACGCGCTGCATCCTCAGCTACGAGCGCAGCTTTTTCAGGCCTGTCTTCGAGTGAGTCGGCCGTGATGACGGCTTCGAAGCCAGCACGGCACGCATTCAGCCGGCCGGCGGCTTGCCGGTGTTGGTCGCCAATTGAGCGGCGAAAGCTCGCTGGTAGGCGGGCCGCGCTTCGCCGCGGGCGACATAGGCAGCCAGGTTCGAGAATTCGCCCAGAAGGCCCGATGGCTTCAACCGGAGAAGCACCGACACCATCATCAGGTCGCCCGCGCTGAAAGCACCGTCGAGCCAGTCGGCATTGCCCAGGCGAGCGGAAAGCGGGTCCAGCCGGTTGCGGACACGATCCGCGACCAGCGGGATGCGCTCCTTGCTCCAGGGCTTGTCGCCCTCCACAAGCCGGGCGATGGCGAGCTCGAGGATCGGCGGCTCCACCGTATTGAGCGCGGCAAACATCCATGTGATTGCGCGCGCCCGCGCATTGGCATCCTTGGGCAGCAGGCCCGCACGATGCTCGGCGATATGGAAGACGATCGCGCCTGTCTCGAACAGGGCGAGATCGCCTTCCTCATAGGTCGGAATCTGGCCGAAAGGATGAAGACCCAGATGCGCAGGTCCCTTCATCGCACGGATCGAAACAAGGCGAACCTCGTAGGGTTGGCCCACTTCTTCAAGCGCCCACCGAACGCGCGTGTCACGCGCCAGCCCCTTGCCGCCATCGGGCGATCGTTCATAGGCGGTAATGAAGATGGTCATCGCGAGGCGCCTCCTGCCGAGATCATCGGCCAATGGGCACCGCGTTGGCAACAGTGAGCCGCGCAGTCGCCCGCAGCTCACGGGGTGCAGCAGCGGGATGCCGTCGTCGTCCTTCTCCTGCGGGCGCAGCAGCTCGGTCGCCATCGCACGCCGGGCATCGCCGACAACGATCATTCGCCCTGCGAGGAATGTCCCCGGAGGCCCTTCGGCACGTCATTGAGAGACGGAACGAGCGCTCTCCACGCCTGAGGCATGGTCCCGACCTTGCTCGAGCTCGTGACCTCGTAATGGCGCACGGTCGGCTCGCGGTCGAGAAGTTTTCGCTGGTCCGACGGATCGATGGTGGATCGTCGAAGGTCGTCCCCGACATGGGCGCCGATGTCTTCCATGGAGTTCCAGACGGAGACGAAGGCGACCTCCGTGCTTCCATCACCGAGATCCCGAAACAATGCGACGGCACGCTGGCAGCCTGAAGCGGACCTGTACTCCTTGAGCTTGGTCCGCTCGAGGTGTTCCCGGCATTCTTCGCGCAGGGGCGTCAGTATCCAGAACGTCCACGCGCGAAGAATCATGTCCATCCAAAGTTTTTGTGTCGATGCGGTTCGATGTGGCGCCTGAAGGCTGGCGCTTCGCCACCCGCCCTATCTTGCACAAGATGTCAGAATCTTCGCAGGGAAAAAGTCGCGCTTTGCGCTTCCGTGTGGGACGACCTTCCGATCTCCGGCTGCGCCGCGATGGCCAGCGTCTTCGCGTGTCCGATCTGATCGGTCGGGCCCAGCGGCTGTCTACGAGCGCTTGGCATCGGAGAGCAAGGCCTTTGCGGCTTCTATCCGAGAAGCCAAAGGCGCCGTGTCGTCGTTCATGACGCCTCTCAGAAAACGTACCGCTTCGGCGTCCCCTTGCTCGCACGTCCGCACTTCGGCCGGCGCGGGTGACTTCAAGGCAGCCGGTTCGCGAGACGCATCCCCTTCGATTGCGCCAAGCTGATTCAACGCAGCTTCGAAAGCAACTTGTTGGATGGGCTCGAGCACGCGCAGAATCGTCGCCTGGCCTTCGCCGCTGGGCGGAAAGTCCAGCCACGGCGTATCGGCAAACACCGACGCCAAATCGGGGGCGACGAACGCCGACCAGCGATCCGGGCTGATCTCGACGGGCGGCGCAGCCGGGAATCCAGCCGCCTCGGTGGCCAGGCGTACCTGCGTCGACACGACGTCTGACAGGTATCGTGCACGGAGGCCCTGCAGAAAGTGCTCGCCGGCACGCCGCGAAATCGGCGACGCAAGGGAGAACCACAGCTGCAGTCCGTCGACGCCCGAGACCGCGATGGCGGGGGGAGGAAGGTCGAGATCCGATTGGACACCCTTCCAGACGGAAGAAAGCCGTCCCCAGCCCCCGGGTAGCGCCAGCTCCAGCACCAGGGCGCGGATGCCACGCTGGCGCCCCACATCTCCGACACCCGGGGCGGCGCCATCTGCGGCGTTCGCGCCCAGTCCGTACAGGCGATCAAGTTCGAACTGCAATTGATTCATGCCAAGCATGCTAGTCGACGAGGGTTTGCGCACCGCACTTCTCGCGATCTGCGAGCACCCACCGGCATCGAGCCCACAGAATTGGGGACGAACGGATTCAACGCCTCCGGCGCTGCGCGCCAGCTGCTCTTGCTGCAGGCTCATCACTCGCAGGAAGTCGGGGATGGTGGCGGCTTCATCCGCATCGAGCATGCCTTGCCACTTGCCCTCGTGAACGATCAGCTGCGCGTCGCGCTTGAGGGCATCGACCACCTGCAGCGTCTGGTGGTGCGGGCGCAGCGACAATGCACCCATGACTCAAGGCAAGCGCATCTCGGCAGACATCGGCGTCAGGCTGCAACAGCCGGAAGGCCGCTGAGCCATGGTCCCACTGCAGGCGGAGCGCACCACCACGGTCCTCCACACGCTTCCAAACGGGGTGAGGCTGCTCGCCATTCGCATTCCCCATGTGCAGAGCGCCAGTGTGGGCGTGTTCCTGCGCGTCGGCTCCCGGGACGAGACGCCGGCCAGCAACGGCATCGGCCATGTGCTGGAGCACATGGCATTCAAGGGGACCACCACCCGCTCCGTTCAGGCCATCAATATGGATGCGGAGCGGCTGGGAGCGGATGTCAACGCGTTCACTGGCAAGGACACCACCGGCTACTTCATGACCGGCCTGGGCCGGCACGCGGAGCAGCTGCTGCGCATGACGGCCGACATCGTCTTGAACAGCACATTTCCCGACAGTGAACTGCAGCGCGAGCTGGAAGTGATCCGCCAGGAGGCCATCGAGTACGAGGAGGATCCGCAGGACTACTCCAGCGAATTGCTCGACCGCGCGATCTGGGGCGACGACCCGATGGGCATGCCTGTGATCGGCACCGTCGGCAACATCGAAGGCTTCACCCGGCACGACCTGGTCCGCCACGTGCAGTCCCACTACGTCGCGGAAAAGACCGTCGTCGCGGCGGCCGGGAACTTCGACGCCGAAGCCTGGGTGGCGCTCGCCGGGGAACTCTTTGCAGCGATGCCCCCGTCGGTCGACCTGCCCGTGTCGCGACAGCCGGCGCCCGCGAAGTACGTCGGTCAAGCCATGGCCCGGCGCTTCACGCAGGTCTCGCAGGTGTTCCTGAACATGGCCTACCCGCTGGCGCCCGCGCGGCAGGAGGAGATGTCGCAGCAGCGCTGGCGCCTTGCGGCAACGCTTGCGGCCAACCTGTTTGGAGGCGGGATGTCGGCGCCCCTGGTCGACACCGTGCGGGAGCGGCTCGGGCTGGCCTACACGGCCGATTCCACGATGGACAGCGGGGACGTCTGGGCCAACTTCGTGGTGCATGCGGTCACGACCCCGGACAAGCTGGACGCGCTGGTGACGGCGACGGACGGCCTGCTGCGTGCGCAGGCCACCACCATCGATCCGGTGCACCTGGAGCGGGCGAAGAACCAGCTGATCGTGTCCCGCGTGCGCGCAGGGGAGCGGACCTACGCAACGATGGAGCAGGCCGTCGAAGAGCTCTTCGCCAGCGGGACCGTGACGCCGATGGCCGATGTGATCGCGATGATCGACGACATCGGCGCGGAAGAAGTGCGGGCGGTCTTCGAGCGGATGCTGGCCAACCCCCCGGCGCTGGCGATCACCGGCAAGGGCGCCAGCGCGCGAACCGCGCGGCAGCTGGCAGCGCGGCTGGCGGCCTGACGAAGGTGCCGGCCTTGTCTTCGGTCTTGCCGGGCCACAGCAGAGGTCTGCCTGCGGTCACCTCAACGGCATCGAGCCCACAGAATTGGGGATTTGGGCGGTGCCTTCGTCCAGCCCATACTGCCCGGCTGGTCGCTGAACATCAACAGCAACACCTCCACGGGCGGCGAGCGCTAAAGCAAACGGATTGAACACCTCGACGCTGCGCGTCTCGTCGGAGCAGATCACCCCCTATGGGGCGGCGCTGGAAGCAACACTTGCTTCAGGGCGAGCGGCTGGCTGGTAGCGAGCCAGGCTTCCGTCTCCGCGAGTATCCGGTCCGCCCACTCGATGGCGCTGGCAACAACACCTTCGTTGATGAACGGGGTGCCGTCGTAGCGGTTGGCATTTCGCGCCTTGATCATGGTGGGGATAGCTGCGGCCGTTTGTCCCCTGAGCTTCAGCGCTTTCACGAGGAAGTCAAACGACTCCACGTGATGGCCTTGGCCTTTCAGTTCGAGTTTGCTGCACTCCAGAACCAACAGCGCGCAGTCCAACCCGCAGTCGTATGCCGCATCGAATCGGCGAGGAGCGGAAATGTGTTCCGCAGGCGCTCGCGCGTCTTTCAGCGCGACCCTCGCGCTGGCCAGAAGGTTGCGGGCCTTCTCAATCGAAAGGGCCCTCAGTGGTCTCAGTTCTGCCATGGCAGTTCTCCCCTGAGGTCCAACCTTGGGTTGGCCAGAATGCTGAGTGCAACGGGGTCCCCTGATTGCACCTTGGAGGCGAATTCTTCAGTCGAATAGAACTGGGGGTTCACATCTCTATGAATCCGCTCGCCAACCTTGCTGAGCTCGGTCATGACGGAAAAGCGGTCCACGCCTTCGCGCTCGAGGACGAGAACGTCGATATCGCTGTCGCGCTTCGTCGCACCGGCCGCAAATGAGCCGAAGACTCCCGCGTAGGTGATGCCCTTGGCCGAGCCCCTCAGAGCCCGCTTGAGCTGCGAGACGATGGCGCTGTCTTGTCGAATCAGATGGAACAGGCCTGCCAGACGGGGGTCCTCGTGCGGCRCGCGGTACTGGGGGCCGTGTGAGGTCTCCTCTCGGACCACAAGCTGCTGGTCCACCAGTTCCTGAAGTGTCTTGTTGATCGAGCCGTAGGCGACCTCCGCTTCCCGAGCGAGAGGCCGTGCAGCAATCGGTTCGCTCCGTCGGTCCTGCAGGTAGAGCCACTGCACGACCTTGGACTTTGCCCCCCGTCCGAGCAGGGCTTCGATGACAGGCTTGCTCACATGACAGCCCTCCTTTGCATGACCTTAAGTGTAGCTACATTTAGTAGTCACGCAACTACCAAAGGTAGTCGCGTGACTGCTTTTAGTAGCTGCGCGAGGCTGTGCTTGAATGTGTCTTCCAAGGGGGGGCCTGCGCAGTCGCCCGCGTTGCTTTGACGCTCCGAACTCATGCCCTGCCAGCGCAGCCGAGTCGACGCCGCCTGGTTTGTCTGCGGGAGCGAACTACTTCGCAAACATGCTGGTGCACCACTGCTGCTCGCAGGGCACGCCGTCGTGGTTTCCGTCCATCTGCGTGCCGGGGCAATTCTTCAGGAAGAACTTGGCCTCGCTGCAGGATGTCATCTGAGAGCAATAGGTCCGGCCGTCGCATCGGTAGCTGCTCGGCGCCGGCTCGGCACCGACGACCTGCTGGGACGGCATCTCGGCAGCCGCCTGGGGCCGCACCCGGTGTCGTTGGTACTGCGAATAGCCGAACGCCGCGATGGCGACCACGAGCGCCGAGCCGACAAGGGCGTTGATCGGCGAGCGCCTGCCGTGACTGTTGTGCGTGGGCTGCGACCGCTCACGTGGATAGGTGGACGGCTTGCCGAGTGCTTGTCGATAGACATTCACCGCTTGCGGCTTGCCGTCTTTGCCGCGGCCCAGTTCATAGGTGACCGTCTCGCCCACCGTCGGTCGGGACCCGTCCCTCGGAAGCGAGCTGATGTGGACGAACAGTTCGCGGCCACCGTCGCGCGGCGCAATGAAGCCGAAGCCACGCTCGTCGTTCCAGCTTCTGAGTTTTCCGGTGAGCGCCATGCACAAAACTATACCGACAGTTTCCGGCGACAACGGATCGGAAGACGAAGCCATCGCCATCGGCCTCAGCCCAGACAAGCCCCACCGTCGTGGCCGCGCCCGACCAACGAGACAGTACCGGAAAGACCTATGCCGCCAGCTCGAAAGCAGCGCTGGTCAGATGCCGACCCTCACGCTACCGAGCAGCCGATACACGGCGCGGCGGGTTCACACCACCAGCGCTTCGTCGATGATCGACGGTCGTCGCGCCGAAGGACTGCGCTGCGACTATTTGGCGGGGACGAACAGCTTCAGCGCGAAGGAGGCAATGAGGAAGACTGCGCCGGCACGCAGGCTCCAGCGGTCCATCCACGACCACTTGGCGAGTTCGCCTTGGAGCGCGGCCAGGACTTCGGGCGCCATCGGGTCCTCGGGGAGCGCCTTGGCTTTGGCGTCGTTCACCGCCTTGCGCAGGTTGTCGACGAAGCCGTAGAGCCCGTCGTTGCGCCACGCGGTCACGATGAGCGCGATACCGCTCAGGAGCCCGCAGAGGTCGGACCAGTTTTCCAGACTCACAGGGAGCCCGTCAGAGCGTCACCACTCGCCGCGGCTCACCGGTGCCGCCGTCGGGGTCTTCCAAGCCAATCACGAGTCGCTGACCGGCGGCGTGCGCCAACCGCACGAGCGTCAGCAGCGACGGCCCGCGCTCCATCGCGCCCGCCTCCAGGCGGCTGATCTCCGACTGGTCGATGCCGCTGGCCGCCTCCAGGCTTTCCTGGGAGAGGTCGCTCGCCTTGCGCATGTCGCGAACGAAGGCGCCAATCTGCTTGAGCATTTCGTAGTTGTCGAACCCGAACTTCACGTCCGGGTCACGCAGGAGCGACTCCTCGAAAGAGCGCGAGTCCTCGTGCGTGGGGGTGACTTCAGGTGCGTTCAGTGTTCCCATTTGCTTTCTCCACAGTTCAACTCGAAAGGCCCCAGGCCCTGGCTCGCGCATCCGGCGCGGAGCGGCTCAGGCCCACGCGTGCGGTGGCCTGCCAGCCGTCGACCGCAAGCAGCGTGACAACCCCGCCGTTGACCTCGTAGACGCAGTAGATTCGTCCAAAGAGGCTGTAGGCGTAGGGCACGCCGTAGAGCACGGAGGAGCCGCTGCCCGCGCCCAAGTACTCGCTCGCATCCAGCGGCTCCTGGCCACTGTCCAGGCCCAGATGCCGCCCCAGCATCATCCCGACGCACCGTTTGACGGCCCGCCCCGGCGACGCCAGGATGGCTCTCAGTTCCGCCTTGGCCTGAGGGTGGTAGTTCGGCACGCGCTAATTATGGGCTTTTTCCCATGGAATTCAACTGCCGGCCCCATGCCAACCGGCGCGGCGCCACGCCCCGGCTTCAGTTGCGGGGKTCTGCAGGATCTGGCGGGTTCGCATCTCCTCCAGCGGATCGCCCTCCTCCGCCTTCGCGCCGGCCTGGCCCCCCGCCACAGCCTGCCGCGCCCCCATCACCGCCACCACCGGAAACTCCAGCCCCTTGCTCGCGTGCGAGGTCATCACCTTGATGGTGTCGGCCAGCGGGTCGAAGTCGTGCGTGCCCTTGCGCACCTTGTGCGGCAGGCGGCGGCGGTTCAAGGCGCGGGCGCATTCGTCCATCAGCGCCCAGCTGCGGCACAGCACCGCCATGTCGCCCCAGGCAAGGTGTCCTGCAAATCTTGAGGGTCTCAAATTCAGGTCAGCCCTACTCCCCTGAATGAGGGCGCGCGCTCAATTGTTCCAAGACTCTGGCGGCGATGCGAGACAGGTCTTGTTTTGTCGGAGAGTGTTCCGGAAATGCAGTCTTCAATGCTTGGTCGCGCTTGCCATGCGATACCGTGGAGCGGGTCAGGCGCACGTCGCTTGCCTGACATTCAGGGAGGGAAAAAACCATGTCGCAAGATATTTTTTTGAAGCTGACCGGCATTACCGGTGAATCACAAGATGCCAGCCATAAGGATGAAATCGAAGTCCTGGATTGGGAGTGGGAGATCACCCAGCAATCCACCATGCACGCCGGCAGCGGGGGCGGCGCAGGCAAGGCCACCGTCAGCGACCTGACCTTTGACCACTACGTGGATCGAGCGAGCCCCAACCTGCTCAAGTATTGCCTGACGGGCAAGCACATCGACACGGCCACCCYTGTGGTTAGAAAGGCCGGGGGCTCCCCGCTGGAGTACCTCACGATCACGATGGGCGATGTGATCGTCACCAAGGTCGCGCCAGCGCTCACTGCGACCATGTCGCGCCCGCGAGAAGTAGTCAGCCTCGCTTTTGCCCGCGTGAAGCAGGAATACGTCATGCAGAACCAGCAGGGTGGTTCCGGGGGCACGGTGTCAGCCGGCTACGACATTCAACAGAATCGCGAAATGTGAACGGGGACAAGAATGCTTTACATCACCAGAGCAGGCCATGTTGATGCTGAAAGAATCAAGGTCAAGATTTTTCCCAAGATCGAACGTAGACAAATGGATCGGGTAAATGGAATCGTCGTTCATCAAACCGATTCGCCGACTGCCCAAGCGACATTCAACAGCTATAACGATGCAGGCGCCCACGGAGCGCATTTTCTTATAGATAAAGATGGCACTATTTACCAAACAGCATCGCTATACAAATACACCGAACATGTAGGCAAGCTCAGGTCACGCTGCCTAGAAACTCATACGTGCTCACCCTCAGAATTCAAAACGGTGCATAGTTTGCGCCATAAATACACGCTGCTTTCTCGACATGAACACAAAAAATCTCACCCCAACAGATATCCTTCCAACGCCGACTCGATAGGCATCGAGATAGTGGGCCAGTCATCGGGAACGAAAGGCAATGAGGTTTACGAGAAAATCAATGGCACCCAGAATGCCTCATTAAAATGGCTGATTAAAGAATTGTCGGAGACATTGAATATTTCGATGCAAGAGGTGTTCAAACATCCAGAAGTCTCTTACAAGATCGAGACAGAGGCGGGTAACGCGCAATGGTAGGGAGGCGCAGTCTACGGTGCGTTCTTTTTTTGGGAATTTCGTTCTCAAACCTTGCAGCATCGAGAACCATTACAGAGTTAAAAATAATCGACAGCGGGCTCACGCTGGACTCATCCACCGCGGAAGGCTGCAAGAAATTCAAGCCAACCGCCAACCAAGTGAAACGCTTTTTCTCTAGGGCATATCCAGTTGAGCATTACATGTTGACGACCGAACGGTATTCGCCCTGCTATGCGAAGGGAACAATCAAATTCAGCGACAACAATCAAGGCGATTGGTGGCTCTATTCGGGCGGAACTGCGGTCATCGAATGGAACCGTGGGAAGAGCGTTGACCTTCTATATAAATACAACAGATGGCATGATCCCTTTGCCGGCGCATACGGCCTTTGCTCTGAGGGGGAGTGCTGACCTGAAAACTAAGCGCCACGAAAAATCGCATGTGGCAGCGCAATCAACGCAGCTGATTTCTGGCGACCGCCCCCGCAAGCGGCGCCTTGGCGAGCGCGGCCACGACGGCCATCAGGCGCAATAAGGGGACCTTGAGCCCCGGGCGCGTGATGGCGCGCAACAGTTGTGATTACCGACATCGCCGTCAACTTTTGGAGACGTTGAGTGTGTCCATGAGTGAAATATATCGTCATCCCGAGATAGCGAGAAAGAACGCGAGGGAAGTACCGCCAGATGGTAAACAAATTTAGAGTATCGACCATCAAATCAGTGCTTATCCTTCTTGCACTGACGGTCATGGGGCATAGCTATGCAAGGACCGTCAAAAGTATAGAAATTGACACGGTCGGATTGAATCTTGAGTCCGTAAAAAACGAAAATGCCGCAAGGGCCTGCAAGAGATTCAGGCCCACAAAGGACCAAGCAATAAGATTTTTCAACAGAGCCTATCCGGTTGAAACTTACGTCCTAACGACTGATCGTTTCAGCTCTTGCTACGCGGAAGGCTCGCTGAAATTCAGTGATGGTTCATTTGGAAAGTGGATCTTGTATTCCAGCGGAACTGCACTTTTTACCTTTAATAGGGGCGATGTTGTGAATCTCTATTACAAGCACAACAAATGGCATGATCCATATGCATGCACCTATGGACTAAGCGATCAAAGGGAGTGTTGACCGAAATCGGAAAAAATATTTCCTGCTGCGCGCCCGCTCGGGACAGGCCCAGTGCTCTTTGAATTTCGGTGAAGCAGGGGCTTTCTCAGCGCTCTTCGTCGTTTCCCATGGAACTGGACCTCACACCGCCCGAATCACCCGACGGGGTCGCGTGGGATTGCGTCCCGCCGTTCGCTGGATCGCTGGCGCGGCGGCGTGGGCACTTCCCAAGCGCTCTCAGCCGGCCTTGAACTCCTCCGCGGCTTGAACGTAGTTCAGGGCACCATCGGCGACCTCGATCACGTCCATGGCCTCCAGCTTGGCAATCACGCAAGCCACCTTGTCGGGCTCCGGCTGCTGGCCGATGCGCGACTGGATGCGTGTCTTCAACGCTGCCAGGTTGCGCGGTCTGCTGGAGCCGCGGATGTCCTTCAGCATGCCGTCGTACACGACTTCCGCTGACCTCTGCTTGCCGCCCTTGGGTCCGCACTTCGGTGCGGGTGCGATGGCCACGGGAACGACATCCAGGCTGTCCACACGCTCGACCGCCACCCCCTTCGATCGGGCATGTGCAACCGCGGGGTCATAGTCGCCGTCGCCGGCGACGATCAAGAATCGTGCGTTGCCCTCGCGCCTGCCAACCAGATAGCCGAGATACAGCACGAGGTGGAAATCGAGCGAATTCTTGCCGGGCCTGGAGATGTCGACGATGGATACCTGCACGCCCAACTCCTGGTACTGCGGAAGCATGTTGATTTCGTGCTCGCCGAAGAAGATCCAGGCTTCGCCGTTGGCGCCCATCCACGAAGCCACACGCTCCGGTGACGGCTTCCGGTTCTGCAGATCGATCAGCAGATAGGTCTTGTTCATTGCCGCACGCATGGGCAACTTTCAACCGAGGCGACTGAAAAGCTCAGCCGCATCCTTGTGTGCCTCCGCATCCTCGGTCGGCTCAAGAGGTTCGAGGCGGACGCCCTCGATGCCGTTGACGTACAGAGGCCCTCCTTGGTCGTCGTCGTAGAGCTCGCCGCCATAGAGGCCCCCATCGTGATAGGCCTTCAGGTTGTCCTTGGTCAGATCAGTGCCCAGCAACCGGGCGAAGTAGACCCATTTCCAGCATGCCCGCAGATCGCGGTCGTCGAACTGCTCGATCAGCGTCCGCATCGCCCAGCCGTCGCCTGATTCGGCAGCACGAGTCAGCCAGTACTCGACATTCGGCTCATCGAAGCGATAGGCGAGATCGACGAGGCGGCTGGGATCGCCGCCCGCCTCGGCGGCCCGATGGAAGTAGGTCGCGTCCTCTCTCTGTTCTGCCAGATCCATCAGCGCATCGGTGTTGCCGAGTTCGGCAGCTCGTTCGAGATGCTGCTGGGCCACTCGATCAAGGCTGCGCGGCGATTTCTTTCGAAGCAAGGCCGCCGCGCAGGCGTCGGCCCATTCTTTCTCCACGCCATGAAGCACCGTCCCCTCTTGCTGGACGCGGTGCCAATGGGCACTTCCCTCCTCCGCTTCATCGTCGAAGTCATCGTCGTCAGAGCGTGCCAACATTGCCAACGCGTAGTGCGCGCGGTGATCGTCCGAAGCAGCGGCACGCTCCAGGCTCTCTCGCAGAACAGCCGAGTACGCGTCAGCATCCCAAAGCGCCCGATCGAAATCTACGTCCCTATCCTCGTCGTCGAATTCCTCACCCTCGTGATTCGCATAGAAATCGTTGACGAAGCCGTAGCCCTCTCGGGCCGACGCCACCACGTCGTCGAGATGGCGCACGCGAATTCCTCTTTCTTCGACCGCACGCCTGATCGTCGCGGCAGCGACAAGCGCCACTTCCCGCGCGTGCCCGGTAAGCAACTGGTCACCCCATCTTGAATCGTTCCGCGGGTGCCGGGAGCATGCGTCCACCTCACAACTTAGGTGGACACCATGGAAATCGCCAAACCCGCTACCCGCCGTCGCCACGGCCCGGACCTGAAGTCGCGCGTTCTCGCCGAGTGCGCGGCGCATGGCGCGTCGGTCGCCGCTGTCGCCCTGGCGCATGGCCTCAACGCCAATCTCGTGCATCGGTGGCGCCGTCTGGCGGCTGTCGAAGCGTCAAGCACGCCAACGAAGATAGTCCCGCCAACGAGCGCCGAGATGGGCTTCGTCGCAGTGTCCTTGCCGACGGCGACTGCCCCCGCGCTGCCCGACATCCGCATCGAACTTCGCCGCGGGGCGACATCGATCGCGGTGACCTGGCCGATCGGCGCCGCGGCCGAGTGCGCGGGCTGGCTCGGTGAGTTGCTGCGGTGATCCGCATCGACGCCATGTGGCTTGCCACCGAGCCCGTCGACATGCGCGCCGGGGCGGATCGGTTGCTCGCACAGGTCGTGGCTGTCTTCGGCATCGCGCAGGCACACCACGGGTATCTCTTCGCGAACGCCAGGGGCACGCGAGTGAAGTTGCTGGTCCACGACGGCTTCGGCGTGTGGTGCGCAGCGCGGCGCCTGAACCAGGGCCGCTTCCTGTGGACGGCACCAGGCGCCAAAAATGGTCTGGCACTCACGAAGGCCCAGTTCGACGCCCTCATCGTCGGGTTGCCCTGGACGCGGCTCGAGCAGATGCAGCGCATCGACTACGTGTGATGCTGGCACCCGGCGCGCAACGCGCCGGGCAATTCGAGGATCCCCCGATGACGCGCGCCGGGAGGCTGCGCACAATCGGCACTCATGGTTGACCTCGCCACGCTCGAAGCCAAGGACCTGCGGGATCTGAGCCCGAGCGCCATGGCCGAGCTGGCCACCCGCATGCTCGCCGAACTCAAGGTKCGCGACGAGCARGCGCAGCGCGACGCCMRKGCGATCCGCTTCAAGGACGCGAAGATCGAGAAGATCACCTTCGAGCTCGCGCGGCTGAAGGCCTGGAAGTTCGGCGCCCACACCGAGCGCATGAACGYCGAGCAGCGCCAGATGTTCGAGAGCACGGTCGCCGAAGACGAAGCCGACCTCRSCGCGCAGCTCGCAGCCTTGCAGGGGCAAGRCMAKGASGGCAYGRACAAGSCGGCGYCGAAGRCGAAGAGCCAGCCCCGTCGCAAGCCGCTGCCCGAMCACCTGCGTCGCGTCGARCAYCWCCACGAGCCGGCCGACACGACGTGCGGCTGCGGCCAGCCGATGGTGCGCGTGGGTGAGGACGTGAGCGAGCGGCTGGACGTGATCCCGGCCGAGTTCTTCGTGCATCGCCACATCCGCGGCAAGTGGGCGTGCCGGTGCTGCCAGACGCTGGTGCAGGAGCCCGTGGACCCGCAGATCGTCGACAAGGGGCTGCCCACGGCGGGCCTGGTAGCCCATACCCTGGTCGGTCGCTTCATCGATCACCTGCCGTACTACCGCCTGGAGCAGATCAACGCCCGCTCGGGCGTGGTGACGCCGCGATCGACGTTGGCGAGCTGGTCGGGCGCCGCCGGCGCTGCGCTGGCGCCGCTGTATGACGCGCACCGCGAGTTCATCCTCGGTGCCCGCGTGCTGCACGCCGACGAGACGCCGGTCGGCCTGCTCGATCCCGGCGCCGGCAAGACGCGCAAGGCCTATGTGTGGGCCTATGCGAGGGGCGCCTTCGACCCGGTGCCGGGCGTGGCTTATGACTTCTGCATCAGCCGGGCCGCGCGCCATCCGGTCGCGTTCCTCGGTCGATGGTGCGGCACGCTCACCTGTGACGACTACGGGGCCTACGACGTCGTCTTCAAGCTTGAGGACCGTATCGAAGCCGGATGCCTTGCGCACGCGCGACGCAGGTTCGACGAGTTGCTCAAGACCGGCACGAGCGCGATCGCCACGCCGGCGCTGCAGCGCATTGCCGCGCTCTACCGCATCGAGCAGGAGATCGCACAGCTCTCAGCAGACGAGCGGCTGGCCGCGCGCCGCCAACGCAGCCAGCCGCTGTGGGACGCGCTGCGCGCGTGGATGGTCATCGAGCGCAAACGCGTGCCTGATGGCGGCGGAGCTGCCAGTGCGCTCGACTACAGCCTGAAGCGCTGGGTGGCGCTCGGCCGCTTCCTGGTCGACGGCGAGGTGAGCATCGACAACAACCACTGCGAAAACTTGATCCGTCCCTGGGCGATGGGTCGAAAGGCATGGCTGTTTGCTGGCAGCGAGTTGGCGGGTCAACGCGCAGCCGTCGTCATGAGCCTCGCGCACTCGGCCAAGCTGCACGGTCACGATCCCTGGATCTACCTCAAGGACGTGCTCGAG
>NZ_JBFUCJ010000076.1:0-36644 GCF_056405295.1 Variovorax sp. P1_H2
GGGTGAATGAGGCCGTATTTCCTTAAATACGGATGAAGATTCCTGTTGATGATATTCCAGGAGTCGGTTTCGATTGACTTGTGATCCTGATGCGCAACATATTGCCCCAAAAATTTCCGCGCGAAAAGTTGCTTGTTCTTCTTCAGATAGTTCAGTTTGAACTGACTCGGCTTTGACGAAAAAGTGGAACTTGTCCAGTGCTCGATTTGAGAATGCGGAAGATAAGCACAAGTGTATCCTGCGTCTCGCAGACGAAAACCGAAATCTGCATCCTCATGATAGAAGCCATAGTCGTTGTCGAGAAATCCCACCTTGTCTATCGTTGACATTCGCACGCCCGCGAAGGTCAATTCACAGAAATCCGCTTCGAGCCGATGCGGATTACCGCAAGGTGGTGTGAAATCATGGGCGAAAGTCAGTTCTTCAAGATTCCAGAAAACGCGATAGGCCAGTTTTCTGAGGGAGGCCGCTTCGTCGACAATGATTTGCGCCGGCGCCACGATTCCGAGATCGGGATCTTCCAACAGTTCGGCGAGAAGTTCGCGCATCACGTCGGTGGTGAAGGTTATGTCGTTATTTGCCACAAAGACGAACTCACAGCCACGCTCCCTGGCTATTTCGACACCGATGTTGCAGGCCTCGGTGTAGGTGTGTGCTCGCCCCAGCTGCCGGAGGGTGACGCCAGCTCTGCGACACACGTCTTCAGTATTGTCCGTGCTCCCCTGATCAATCACCACGACCAGTTCACTCGGAATTCGAAGCGTGGGCAACATCCGTTCGAGGAGTTTTGCTCCGTTGATCGACGGAATGGCGAGGAGGGATTTCCTCAGTGCGGTCTCAATTAACATGATTGTCTTGAATTGGAGTTGTCAAGAATGTCTGATGAATACGATTAGATGACGCGAAACGGTGCGGAAAGCCTCGACGCCAGTCGTGAAAAACTCAAGATGGAAGCTTTTTACCCTATTTTCCGGCGACCCCGGCACGTCAGCAGCATTGCAAGCTTTCCGGTGAAGGCACCCAAATCGGAAGAGGCTGGCTCGGTTGATGACACCACTGGCAAAGATCAAGGCATTTGTCGGCCCGATCGCAATTGCTCATGACACGAGTCTTGTCGACTGGAGGCAGCGAAGATCGCGCAGAAACTCGAAACGCTCGCGCATTCGCCCAGTCAGGGGGTGGCCGCCCACAAGCTGCCTTCGCCACACGCCTCACGCCTCACATTGCCCTTCAACAGACGCCCCAAGATCAGCCATGGTGATGCAGAAAATCTTGATAGGCATTCGTCAGCCCGACCTCGAGCGGCGTGCTGGCCTTCCAACCGAGCGCACCCAGACGGCCAACATCCAACAGCTTGCGCGGCGTGCCGTCCGGCTTGCTGGGATCCAGCTTGAGCTCACCCGTGTAGGCCACGGTCTTTTTCACGAGCTCCGCGACCTCGCCGATGGTCGCGTCTTCGCCCACGCCGATATTGATCAAAGGCCTGACATCAGGACGCGTAAGCGCGGCAAAGCGGTCCTCGGGAAGGCTGAGCAGAAATAGGATGGCATCGCCCAGATCCGAGGAGTACATGAATTCCCGCCTCGGCTTGCCCGATCCCCAGACCACCACTTCGGGCGCGCCCTTGATCTTGGCCTCGTGGAAGCGCCGGATCAGCGCCGGCAATACGTGCGAATGCTCCGGGTGATAGTTGTCGCCAGGCCCGTACATGTTCGTCGGCATTGCGGCGAGGTACCGCGTGCCGTACTGGCGATTGAAGGCCCAGCACGATTCAACGCCCGCGATCTTGGCCAGTGCATATGGACGGTTGGTGCCCTCCAGCGGTCCGGTCAGCAGATAGTCTTCGTTGATGGGTTGCGGGCAGTCGCGCGGATAGATGCACGAGGAGCCGAGAAAGATCATTCGATCAACGCCAACCTCGTGCGCCGCGTCGAACACGTTGATCTGGATGCGCAGATTGTTGTGCAGGAAATCGACAGGAAAGTTCGAATTCGCAAGGATGCCGCCGACCTTTGCGGCGCTCATGACCACGTAGTCCGGTCGTTGCTCTTGGAAGAACTCCCGTGTGGCCTGGCGATCCTCCAGATCGAGTTCGGCATGCGTGCGCGTGAGCACTTCGTACTCGGGTCGTGTGCTTAGGGCCTCCAAGGTGGCCGTGCCGACCAAGCCCCGGTGACCGGCTACATATACCCTCTTTCTTTCCATCATCTACCTCGTAAAGTTCGCTGCAAGCACAAGAGTGGAGCGTAGCGCATCGCAAGGACTATCGACCGGGCAGTTGCCGAGCCCGGCAAGCCATTGAGGGCCCGTGACCAGCGGTGCACTGAGAACGCATGACACCGCGAGAACGCGCGCATGGTCCCTAGGGACGGCAAGAACGACTGCCATATGACTACCGGCTGCGGCGACGCGCCGTCAGGCCGCGCGATCGCGCCCATGGCCAGGTGCCTTCCCGGATGACCACAAGTGAAATGAAAGTATATGTAAGGATCAGCGGGCGACCACCTCCGCACTCGCCCGTGGCCACCGCCCTGTCGGGTGTCTTCGTCATGCGGACTCGATGCCACCGTCGACAGGCAGCGCCCGCGCAGGACCGTGTTGGCACGGAATCTTTAGGGAGGGGCGCTCCAGCCCTGGCCGGCCAGCAACGCGAACACCACGCATCCTGGAAAGTCGACCCCGGTCTTAGGGCAAAATTCGCTGATTAAGCGCCGCCGAGAGGCGAGCCCCGTCTCATTTTTGGAAGGTCCTCATGAAGAAGCGTGCAGTAGTCACAGGTATCACTGGTCAGGATGGCGCATATCTCGCCGAACTCTTGCTGAGCAAGGGCTACATTGTCTTCGGCACCTATCGTCGTACCAGCTCCGTCAACTTTTGGCGCATCGAGGAACTTGGTATTCAGGAACATCCGGATCTGCACCTCGTCGAGTACGACCTCACCGACCTTGGCAGTTCCCTGACACTCATCAAGGACGCGGCGCCTGACGAGGTCTACAACCTGGCCGCACAGAGCTTCGTGGGCGTGAGCTTCAATCAGCCCGATGCCACGGCCCAGATCACGGGCATGGGTGCATTGCATCTCCTGGAAGCGATTCGCCTGACCAACCCCAAGATCCGTTTCTACCAGGCATCCACCTCGGAGATGTTCGGCAAGGTGCAGGCCATTCCGCAGGTCGAAGACACGCCCTTCTATCCCCGCAGCCCGTACGGCGTGGCCAAGCTGTTCGCCCACTGGATGACGATCAACTACCGCGAGAGCTACGGCATCTTTGGCTGCAGCGGCATTCTGTTCAATCATGAAAGCCCGCTACGTGGCCGCGAGTTCGTGACGCGCAAGATCACCGATAGCGTCGCCAAGATCAAGCTGGGCAAGGCCGACGTGCTCGAGCTCGGCAATCTTGGCGCCAAGCGCGACTGGGGCTATGCCAAGGAGTACGTCGAGGGCATGTGGATGATGCTGCAGGCCAAGGAGCCGGACAGCTTCGTGCTGGCGACCAACCGGACCGAGACGGTGCGCGAGTTCGTGGATATGGCGTTCAAGGCGGCCGGCTACGAGTTGCGCTTCGAAGGCGAGGAGCAGAACGAGATCGGCATCGACGTGAAGAGCGGCAAGACGCTGGTGCGCGTCAATCCGAAATACTATCGGCCGGCCGAAGTGGACCTGCTGATCGGCAACCCGGCCCGCGCCAAGGAAAGGCTCGGCTGGGAACCCAAGACCACGCTCGAGCAGCTGTGCGGCATGATGGTCGAGGCGGACCTGCGCCGGAACGCGGAGGGCCACTCCTTTTAGCGGTCCTTCTCGCGAACGCGGCGCTTACGCCACCCCGATCGGGTGCGCCTGGTCGCGACCGAGGCTCCGGCTCGCTGCGAGGCTGTCAAGCGCGCTGGCGGGACTTGGCTATTGCCGCCTCGTGAGATGCCAAGTTCGCATCGAAGTACAAACCCGGCATGGCCGGAACAGGGAGCCCTCGACGACGCAGCCTGAACTCGAGGCCGTCCGGATTGAGATACTGCACGATCACGGGGACCAGCGCCGGCAGGGTCGACGGTCTCATTGGACGCGGCGACTGCGGCATTGATCTCTTTGCGAATACGTGTCCACGTTGGAGCGACATTTGGATAGGGGCGGACGCCCAGGTCCAGGCTCAGATCGATCACAAGCTGCTTGAGCTTGCGGTTCGCCCCGTCGAGTTCGCGCAGCCGTCGCAGCTCGGCGGCCCCACCCCCGAGAACATGTTTTCACAACATGCTCCTGCCCCTCATCGGACCTTGATCATGCCGGCTGTAACCGATCGCTCCCGCTTACTGAGGCGGGGACCGCGCTTCGCCTCATGAGGGGCACCGCGTCCGGTCGATGCCATCCTCGCGGGCGGCGAGCGCCAGCCGCTCTCCGGGCGCCAATTCACGGCGCCGGCTATTGCCCGCACGCTGCACATGGCGGGCATGCGCGGCGACCAGGGTCTCCGCAACGATGTCTGCGCAGCGCTCCCAGCTGAAGAGCCCGGCCCGGTCCAGCCCAGCCTCGGCCAACTCCTGCCGCAACGCAGGAGATGCCGCAATCTGATGCATGGCATTGGCGACGCCCTGCACGTCGCCGGCATCGAACAATAGCCCCGCCTGCCCCACCACCTCGGGCAGCGAGGAGTTGTCGGCGCAAATGACGGGGGTGCCGCAAGCCATTGCTTCCAAGGGCGGGAGGCCGAACCCCTCGTAACGCGACAGATACACGAAGCACAGCGCATCACTGTAGAGCGCCGAGAGATCGGCATCTTCGACGAAGCCGGTCAGCACGATGCGGTGGCGCCAGCGCTTGGCAACTGCAAACGCCCCGTGCAATTGTTCGAGCTTCCAGCCGGACATGCCCGACAGCACGAGATGCAGGTCGCTCTCCGGGTTCTGCTCCAGATGCGAAACCAAGGCATGGACGACTTGGTCCAGGTTCTTGCGGATCTCCAGTGTCGCCACGCTCAGTACGTAGGGTACGCCCAGGGGTATGCCGTACTTGGTGCGCACGGCCGCGCGCGCGCCGGGATCGTCGCAGGGGCGGAAGCGCGAGCCGGCGGCCAGCGGAATCACCGTCACCTGCCGCGGGCTGAGGTCCGGCCGGTAGGCCAGCAGATCCTTCTTGGTGAACTCCGAGATCGCGAACACCACGGTGTGTTCGTCCAGGCTGTCCATGATGCGCCGCACCTCGGCTGCGCCCTCCGTCGAAAAATACTCGGGATGCCTGATGCCAATCAGGTCGTAGACGATATGGGCGCGAAGCACACGATCGTCCAGCACCCACTCGGGGGGCGCCACGCCGAAAGGCGACAGCAGGATGTCGGCATCGTCCGATGGGCGCTGCGAAGGTGCAGAATGCGCCGGGGCATTCAGCCGCTTTCTCAAGCCGGGGGCCTTCGCCGAGTCGTGCGGGCGAAAGTACAGGCGGCTGTCGAGGCGGTCGCAGCGCACCAGCAACGGAAACAGTTCGTCGCAGACCCGGTAAACGCCGGTCTTGATGCCTTGCGCCAGGACGTACGTGTCCAGAGCGAGGACTGGATGTCGATCACGCACGGTCCGCCCCCGCCTGACCCGGTGTCTCCGACACCTGAATGAAGAGCCAGAGCACCTCTTCCGGCGACAACCGGCCCTCGGAGCAGCCGAACTGCACGAACCAACGGTACAGCCCCTCTTGGCCACCCGGGCTGAGCCCGTGCGGATGAAGCGTGCGCACGTCCGGGCGACCGAGATAGAACTGACGCGCCCGGCCACCGAAGTCTTCTTGCAGCACGACTACGACCAGCGAACGCGCAGACTCCGAGAGGCCAAAGCGTTCACCTCCTTCTTCCCGCACCCAAGCGATGAATCCATCCGCATCCGGCTGCGAGAGCGCGCGCGGAAAACGCGCTCGGACTTCAGGTTGCGAACGCAGCAGGCACATGCACCAGCGCGCGGCAACTGGTCGGTCGGTGACGTCGCCCGGTAGCGCTTCGATCGGTGGCACGGGCGGCCGGCCGGGCGTTTGGTCCGGGTACAGATTCAACGTTGGGGGCTCATCCACGACCGCTCCCGCCTGCGTCACCGTCTGTTGGCGCTCGCGAATGAAGCGTAGCCGCGCCGGAATGCGCCAAGGCGTTGCGGCCCACCAGGACGCCTTGACCCATCTGCGAACTTGACGATGGGCCAGCAACGCCCGCCCCGGCCCCGTGATCCTCCACCACCGGGATTGGACAACGGTGTCGCGCTGCCGCTCGGCCACGTCGCGCTGCTGCTCGGCCATCTCGCGCTGCTGTTCGGCGACGTTGGCGCGGTGCTCGACCTGCGCCAACAACTGATCGCGCTGGTCAATCTCGTGCCGCAGCGCCGTCCCCTCGGCGTCCAATCGATCCTGGAGCGCCATTTCCCTTTCGCGTGCCTGAACCAGGCCCGCTTCCGCGCATTCGATTCGCCGGTGGGATTCCTGCAAGCTTCGTTCGAGCGCACCAACCTGCTGCTGCAGATCGGAAGCGCGCTCATGGATGATGCCCAGCTCCAGCACCCGTTGCGAATGCTCCCGTTGCATGCGCTCCAAGGGCGCCGTGATGAAGCCGTCAAATACGTTGGGCGGGTATTTGAAGACGGCGGCGAGTTCGACGCGCTCCTCGGCAACGTAGAAGCGATTGAGGCCGTCGGCATAGACATACTTGTAGCCGGCGTTCGCCAGAATCGGCTCCCATGCTTCGTGGTTTTCGATCTGCGAGTTCGGGAGCGTGGCCTCCACCAGGACGATCCAGGGACGATGGCGCTGCCAATCGTTGCCCGCGAGAACAGATCGCTCGAAGCCTTCAACGTCGACCTTGAGGAAGTGCACTGGCTGCCCATCCGGCACATGCCTCTGCCACACCTGTGCCAACGTCAGCATTTCCACTTCATGCTTTCGGATGGCGTAGCCGGCGGCGGCGTGCCGGTCAGCGATCTCCGCGTCCGCGGTCGACAAGCCTGATTCATCGACGAGGTTCATCGTCAGAATGCCTGACCGCTCCCCGAGTGCGACATCCAGATTGACGTCGTTCGGCCGCAACTGGACGAGTTGCTCAAAGTACACCGGATGAGGCTCGATGTTGATCCCGCGCCAACCCAGCAGGCTGAACGCCTTGGTGACCGAATCCGATTCGGCAGACTGCGCACCCACGTCGATGTAGAAGCCCCGCTCCACGTCTCGCAGGGCACGCCACAGCATGACGTCCTCATAATTCTGGGCGTACGAAACGAATTGCGGAGCGCTGAGGGATGACGGTCCTTGGGCGAGCATAGAGATTTGCTGCGTCGGTCTAACGAACGTTTGAGGGTGGCGCCAAGACGGCTTCCGTTATCATAGTCCGGCGTGTCGAACGCTCCCGCCGGGCGCGCTCAGCGGTCTGTAAGCTCCCCGCACCGGATGGGCGCGGAACTAGGCTGCTGCACTGCTTCCCTCGACCGTCGCGCACCGCCACCGCAGTGCGCGAACCGCCCCATTTGCGAGCCAGCATGTTGCGCAGGGAATGCGGGGGAGTGGTTGTTTTCGAATCGCCACGGCTGGTTCGGGGCCTCCCGTTCGGTTGTAGCTCGCGCGCAATCGTGCGTCCCCAAGTTTAGACAAGGTGCTAAGTTGATTGAACAGATACGCAGGTCGGCGCTGGTCCGGCACATGCCTGAATGGCTGCTGCGGCTGCTAGGCCGCTGCTATCACGCCGCCTTCCTGCCGCCGATCGGGACACCCCCATCCGCGCCGACGCCCAGCCCCGCCCATGTCGAGAACGTGGGCGAGGTCAATGCTGTGGTGACGCCCAGCCCCGCTCGGGTCGAGAACGTGGGCGAGATCGACGCGGTGGTGATGCGCATCTACCATCTGGCCCTTGAACGCACGCCCAGCGCCGAAGAACGGCAGCTGTGGATCAACGAGGTCCTCAGCCATAGGATGAGCGTTGCCGGAGTGGTCGAGGCCATCGCGGGCTCACCGGAGGCTGACCTCGTGCGCCAGCGCGCGAACGTCGTGCCCGAGGTGGCCAACGGCCGATTCATCCAGTTCGCCTACGAGTACCTGCTGGAGCGCAGCCCGATGTTGTCCGAGGTCGTCCAATGGGACCACCGGTTTGGCCGACAGAAATTCGGGCGCAGCCAGTTGGTGCTGCAGCTCTTCGCCCAGCGCGCCACCGAAGCGCTGACATATGGGGCGCAAAAGCCCGTACATGATCCAAATCATGCGCCCTGGATGGGCACCGACCGGTTCATTGACATCATGGAATGGCAAGCGAAGGCCGACCAGATCGGGACCAACTACCAGCCCGTCGAGCCCAAACGCTACGCGAGCCTGAGGATTCCGCGCAAGCCGGAAATCCTCGTTTCCGCTATCGCAAGTCTCTACCGCGGGGGCGACTACATCGAACAGTTTCTCGAGAACATCACCTCGCAGACGATCTTCGCAACCCACTGCGAACTCATCATCATCGATGCGGACTCACCGGAGAACGAGGCCGCCGCGATCGCCCGCTACATGGAGCGGTTCCCAAATATCGTCTACCACCGCGCTCCCACGCGAATCGGGATCTACGAAGCGTGGAATCTCGGCGTGCAGATGTCCCGGGGTCGATACCTCACCAATACCAATCTGGACGATCTGAGAAGGTCGGATTCGTTCGAGCGGCAGGTGGAGATCCTCGAGAAGTTTCCTTTCGTGGATGTCGTGTACCAGGACTTCTACTACTCGTTCGACGGCAAGGCACCGTTCGCAAAGAGCGCGGCCGTCGGATTCAAGAGCCAGGTACCGGTCGTCACGCCCTACAACCTCATGCAGTCGAATTCCCCGCACAACGCACCCATGTGGCGACGTGCTCTGCACGACGAGGTCGGCCTGTTCGATGCCAGCTTCCGGTCCGCGGGCGACTACGACTTCTGGCTGCGCTGCGTGCAGGCCGGAAAGACCTTCTTCAAGGTTAATGACCCCCACGTCATCTATTTCGTCAATCCCGAAGGCCTGTCGACGCAACCCAACACGCGCGGCATCGACGAGGCGAATCGCAGCACCAGGCAGCACGGCCACAAGCTCCTGTCGCCCTGGCTGCTGTCGTCGGATGAGGCGTTCGTGCAGGAACTGAAGCGCCAGACGGGTGTTGAAGTGGACCTCGACGAAGGCGAGCAGGCTGCGCCGGAGTGGCGCTACAACGCGGCCCAACGCGCGCTGCGCCTCCATTCCGCCGCTTCGCGCGGCCAATCGCGCGCTTGAGGAAATTCACGATGGCTCTGGTAATTGACGGCGTCTTCTTCCAACTCGCACAGTCGGGGATCGCTCGCATCTGGCGTGCGACGCTTCCGCTGCTTGCGAAGAAACTCGACATGCCAATCGTGTTTCTCGATCGCGGCGGATTCGACGAAGAGATTCCAGGGATCGAGGTCGTCCCGTTCCCGACCTACAAGTCGAAGTACACACCCCACGACTCGGCGCTCCTGGAGCGCGTCTGCCGCCACTACGACGCGAAGGTCTTCATCTCGACCTACTACACGAGCCCCTTGCAGACGCCGTCCCTGCTTCTCGTGTACGACATGATTCCAGAGCGTCTCGGCTTCGACCTGAAGGCCAGGGACTGGCGCGAGAAGGAAATGGCGATCTCGCATGCGCGCAGGCACATCTGCATTTCGCGCAGCACGCGCCGAGACCTCCTGGAGTTCTACCCGGAGTTGAATCCGGACACCACGACGGTCGCCTATTGCGGCGTGGACCCGACGGTGTTCAAGCCGGCCGACGAGAAGGCAGTTTCCGAATTCAGGCAGAGGATGGGCCTCACCCGGCCCTACTACATGTTCGTCGGTTCGCGGGTCCAGGCCAACAACTACAAGAATGCCAGCCTCTTCTTCGACGCCGTGAAGACGATGCGCGAAGTCGATTTCGACGTGCTCTGCGTCGGCGGCGAAAAGACCGTCCCCACGTCGACCGTCGACAGCACGGGGCACAAGATCATCCAGATCGACCTCGATGACAAGGGTCTCGCGATCGCCTACGGCGGAGCGGCAGCCCTGGTCTACCCGTCCCTCTATGAGGGCTTCGGCCTTCCCGTGGCCGAGGCGATGAACTGCGGCTGTCCGGTGATCTCCACCGCGCGCGGGTCACTGGCCGAAGTGGCCGAAGGCGCCGCCCTGACGATCGAAGGCACGTCGATTCCCGAGATGGTCGAGTCACTGCGCACCGTGCGAGACCCGTCGGTTCGCGCGCGGCTCGTCGAGCAGGGCATTCGCCGGGCCGAGACGTTTCGATGGGAGCCCTTCGCGGACGAAATGGCGAAGTGCATTCGAGCCCTCGCCGCCGAAGCCGATGCAGGAACGCATCGGCACTTCTATCAGCAATGGGCCCAGCTCAGGCAGTTGCAGGGCGAGGTCGACGTACTGATTTGAGACTCTCGAACGGTACCGATCTACCCCGTGCGCTTGAGATAGCCGTTGGGCGCCACGCTGACCAGAAGCTTGTGGTCGATCGCGTCATCGATCACGAAGTTGGAATTCGTCGCCAGAAACTCGTGTACTGCGGTCTTCGGATTGTCTCCCGGCCCCCACGGGCGATCGGGGAACAGTTCGGCCGGCAGGTCTTCGACGACGGTGTCGAAGACCACGCAGTAGCTGCCGATGGTCACCAACGGAGCGTATGCCTGGAGTTCGCCCAGCACGTGAGCGTGCGTGTGGTTGCTGTCGAGGCATACCAGCACGCTGCGCTTACCAAGCGCTTCCTGATGCACCCTGTCGACGACCTCGGAGGCCACGCTGGACCCTTCGATCATCGAGATGCGCTTATACATCGGATGCGYTTCGATCGCCGCCCGATTGTGCGCGCGAATGTCGATGTCGATGCCCAGCACTTTCGCATCGGCCGCTCCTCCGCAGGCAGCATTCAGTTCCAGCATCGCAGCTGAGAAAATCAGCGAGCCACCGTGCGCTATTCCGGTTTCGATGATCAGGTCCGGCTGCACGCGCCAGATGATCTCCTGCATCGCAACGATGTCCTGTGGGTACTGGATGATCGGCCGCCCCAGCCACGAGAAGTTGTACGAATACTGCGCCCGAATGGATGAATCCACCAGCGCCTGCGCGTCCGCCTTCAACTTGGCGTTAGTGTCATTGGCGGCGATGCGTGCCGCAGTTTCAGCTTCAAAGCTCATTCTGATCTACCTTCACGAGACGAAATCTGCCGCGGGACTGCGCCACGATTTCATCGAAATAGTTGGAATTCATGATGAACACCAGCGAGCCGGCGGGCAGCATGTTCAGCGCATTTTCCGGTGAAACGATTTTCAGCGCAGTGCCGGCCATGTACCTGTCCTGCTTCACGGGATTGATGTCGATGGCGAGATCGAAGTCAACTCCCGCCATCCGAAGATGATGGGAAAAGATCACCCCCTTGGAAGACGAGCCCCAGATCGCCTTCAGGCCCGGCGTGCTTCGCGCAAGCGCCTTGCATCGATCGACGCCGGACAGAAAATCCGGGGGCAGTACGACGCGATCGGCCCGAACGTCAGCCGGATCGCGCAGCGAGGCAAGGTCGGCCACCACATAGAGGTACTGTCCCCCGAAGACGTGGCCTTGTTCATGAATGCGCCCGAACATCCGTTGAAAATCGACCGCCCGGAAGTAATTGACGTGCTCATAGAAGATGTCGAACCAAGCACGCCGCGCGCAGATCCATTCAAAGCACGGGACCTCGATGTAGACACTTCCCCGACCGCCATTGGCATGCGCAATGGCCTTAAGGAACTGCACCGGATTCTGGATGTGCTCGAGCACATGTCTGATCACGAGGCCGTTGGCCGAAAGGCCCAATGCGGCAGAAAACGGCGCCTTGACAACGTGCGGACTGTCGCCTTCGTAGGCTGGATCGATGCCGGTCGCCTCGTAACCAGCGCGTCGCAGTCGATCGAGGAAGTAGCCTTTGCCGCAACCCACCTCGATCAAGGAGAACCCGGGGAAACGGCGCCGGATGATGGACAGCACCTCATCCAGGTGCTGCCGGAAGACGGAGGAGCCGGCCTGCTCGTTCTGATAGTCGGCGTCGTAGCTTACCCGGCCAGCATCGAAGGCCGCGTTGAAGACCAGGCCGGTGGCATCGTCTTGGACGAGGACCATGTCGCCCTTTGGCGAGGCCATTGCCGACGACGGGCTCGGGTAAACCTTGTTCTGCAAGACCGGCAGGCTGTCGACGCGCAGAAGCTCACTCTGCATCATGCAAGCTCCAGAAGCCGGGCGAGCTTGGCGCTGGAGCCCCAAAAAGCCATCGGCTCGTAAGCTGGGTACGGATAGCGTCCCAACGCGAGCTTCATCGGCCAGCGATGTGTTTCAAGCCAGCCTTCAACCAAGGTCCGCACGGACGTTGGTCGGCCCGAGCAGACATTCACGATGCCGGCACCCGGCGCATCGCAGGCCAAGGCCACGAGACGTTGCGCAACGTCGGCAACATGGAGGAAGTCGCGCAGTTGCTCCCCACCGGACATCGGGAACTCGACCGCGCCGGCGGCGCCGGCCGCCATGAACTGGCTGTACAGCGAGCCCGGAGCCTGGCCATCACCGTACATGTAGAACAGACGCGCCCAACTCAACTTGAAGCCGACTTCGACGGCAAGGAACTCCAGTTCGCGGCGCAGTGCGTCCTTGGCGAAGCCGTAGGGATTGCGGGGATCGGGTGGAAGCGACTCATGCAGTTCGCCCGACTGCATGCCGTATTCGAAGCAGGTACCGGCGCACAGCAGGGACGGCAATCCGGAGCTCACGAGCTGCCGAAGGAACCTGTACTGCTCGGTGAGCTGCGTCTCGTAATGATGGCGCGACCTGTAGTTCGGCAACCCGCTCCAGGCCAGATGGATGAGCACGTCGGGCCTTCCCAGCGTGGCGAAGGCGTCCGGCGGCGGTGTGGTCAGATCAAATGCGACATGCCGCATGCCCGATGGCAACCAAGCGCCTGCAACATCACGAGACGCAGCGATCACCTCGACATCCTTGCGCTGCGCGACCGCTTGCAGGACATGACGCCCCACGAAGCCGCTGGCACCGGTGATGGCGATCTTCATCGGATTTCGATCTCCGGCACCGCGCACACGAACTGCCCACCCCAGCTCCGAATGTAGGCAAGCTGATTGCTGACTTCGGCCTTCAAGTTCCACGGCAGGATCACGACGTAGTCGGGGCGCTCGCGCTTCAGATGCGCTTCGTCAACGATCGGGATCCGGCTGCCTGGCATGTACTGCCCCTGCTTGGCGGGATTGCGATCGACCACCCATGGCAACAGACTTGGCCGCACGCCCGCATAGTTCAGCAGCGTGTTGCCCTTGGCTGCCGCACCGTAGGCACCCACGCGCTTGCCGGCACGCCGTGCCTCGATCAGAAAGCCCAAAAGGCCGTCGCGAATGTCATCCGCACGCTTCTGAAAGCCGGCATAGTAGTCGGCCGAGTTCACCCCGGCATTCGCTTCAGCCTTCAGCAGACGAGGCACCGCATCTTCGACGGGCCGCTTGCCCGTGTCGCGCCGCTGCGCGTAGACCCGCAGGCTTCCGCCGTGCGTGTCGACCTCCTCGACGTCGAAGACACTGAGGCCGTTGGCCTCAAAAATCCGATCAACCGCGGTCAACGACAAATACGAAAAATGCTCGTGATAGATGGTGTCGAAGAGGCACTTGGCAACAAGTTGCATCAAGTGCGGGAACTCGAACGTGGCCACGCCATTCGGCTTGAGCAGCTTGGCAAAGCCAGCCACAAAGTCGTTGATCGCTGGCACATGCGCGAGCACGTTGTTGGCCACGATCAAGTCTGCCGCTTTTCCCTGCATGACAAGTTTCTCGGCCAGCGATGCGCCGAAAAATTCCTCCACGATATCGAGACCTTTGGCGCGCGCCGCGCTTGCCGTGCTGAACGTTGGCTCGATGCCGGTACACGGGATTCCAGCCTGCTTCACGTACTGCAGCAAGTATCCATCGTTGGCGGCCACCTCCACGACGTGTGACGTCCCGGAAAGCGCAAAGCGCTGCGTCGTAGCTTCGACAAATCTCTTGCTATGTTGGAGCCAACTCGCCGAAAAAGAACTGAAATAGGCGTAGTCGTCGGAGAAAAGCTCGGTGTAGTGCGCGCAGTCCTCGGTCTGCACAAGCCAGCATCGGGTGCAGGTGAGCACGCGCAGCGGATACCACGCCTCGGGCGCAAGAAGTTGCTCCGCACTCAGGTAGGCGTTCGAAGGCGGAGAAGAGCCCAAGTCCATGAACTGTAGACTCAGCCCTGCATTGCAATGGCGACATTTCATCTAAATTCCGCCGAAATCAGGTGTGAGATATGGATGCATGGCATCACGGTCAGAGAGGTCGGCAAACGGGAGAGGCCAAGCGATGGCGAGCACCGGATCCAGAGCATTCAACCCGCCCTCGGCCCCCGGGGCGTAGGGCTCGGAATGCAAGTAGATCAATTCCACGTCATCACTCAGTGCCTGGAATCCGTGTGCGAATCCCTTGGGGATCAGCAGACTACGCATGTTCTCGGCACTGAGAACCTCGGCATGCCACTGAAGGAACGTCCTGGAGTTCTTTCGCAGGTCGACCGCCACATCGAATACTTCGCCCCGGACGCAGCTGACTAGTTTGTCCTCGGCGTGCGGCTGATGCTGGAAATGAAGTCCACGCACCGACCCACGCCGGCGCGTCAGGGTGTGGTTGATCTGCGAGACAGGCTGGCGAAACCCGGCCGTGGCAAGTTCGTCGGCACAGAAGAGGCGGCTGAAGAAACCGCGCGCGTCCTCGTGTCTCTGACGTTGTATGCACACGAGGCCACCCAGCGCCGTCGCAGCCACCGTAAACCTGGACATCGGCGACACCACGCTCAAGCCGCTCTCGTCAGTCGAAGAAGTCGAAGCCTCTTCATGGCTCTGAACAATGGATGGCCTCCGAGCACTTCCAGCTCGGTTTCAGCCTCTATCCGTTTGCGATCATTCTGCTCTGCGAGGGTCCTGGCGCGCTCCTCCCGATCCTTGGCACCGGACAGCGCCGCCTCCAACTCGGCCTTCTCGGCCTGCAAGCGAACGTTGTCCTGTTCCATGCGATCAATGGCTTCCGTCGCTTCTTTGATCCAACCCAGTACCGAAGCAACCAGATCGGTGGTGCTGTCGGCGGAAATCGGTTGACTCGTAGTTGCAGTGCTGCCGATCTGCGGCAACCGCAGGACAGTTCGATCGACCGTGGCCGCCAACGGTTTTTCATCCTGCAAGCCCTGAATCAAGGAGAAAGCCGTTTCCCAGTCGCCCAGCCTGAGCCCGGCCAGACATGCAGCTGCAGTCCGATGCCTCGAGGGCACGTCTGCCCTTGCGGGAGCGGTCCAGCAGGGCCGGTACCGTTGCTTCATGATTTCCCGCAGAGGGAAATACTCATCGCGAGAGAAGATGTTCCGTCGCTCGATTTCGCGATCCAAGCGCTTGAACAATTGCGCCCAGGAGCGAATGTGCGACATGTCGTATCCTCCGCTCGCCTGAGCGTTGTGGAGGGAGTACACCGCCCCCGGTCGATTGCACAGGTAGACCGGATAGTGGCAAAAGATCTGCACTTGGAAGTCCACATCGCTCGGGAGGCCGACATGCATGTAGGGCATCCCGAGACATTCCAGCGTTCGGGTGCGCCAGAGAACGGAACTCCAGGCATAGTGGCCGAAGCGCAACCAGTCTTCCAGATGCTCGCGCGGGCGAAGCACGCCGAACCGGATCTGATCCAGCGCAGCTGGATAGGTCGCAGCCAACATGCCTTGAGCGTCGCGCGCCTCGGTTACGAACACCGCAGCGCCGAGTTCGGCCTCCCGCTCCAGCACTTGATGGGCGTCGTGCAGGAAATCCGGCAGCAACCAGTCATCGTCGGCCAGCGGTACGAAATACTCGGTCGAGATGCTAGCAAGTGCCTGCGAATAGTTTCCTATGGCACCGATGTTTTCGGGCCTGCGCGTGTACGAAACGCGAGGATCCTGCGCGGCCAATGCTGTCGCGTAGCTTTCCGTCTCGTCTGTCGAGGCGTTGTCGAATATATGGAGGGCAATCGGAACTCGCCTCTCCTGAAGCACGCTCTCGACCGCCTTCTGCAGTTGCGATCTCCGGTTGAAGGTTGGAATGACAACCGTGATGGTGTGGTCGGTGTGGCGAGTCATGCGGGTATCGGTCCGAGCTAGGAGGCGAAGCGATCAAGCGTTCGGCAGGCCGTCCCTGCCGATTCCGTGCGGTCACGGCGCACCTGCGCCCATCAGAATTGTCTCACGCACCGACCGGTCACGAACTCCGCGAACCTCCAGCGGTCCCCTTTCGCCGCCGCCACCTTCGAGCGTCGACTTCATTTCTCCGTGAACGCTCAAGCCTCAACAGGACAGGACATGCCATCGACGTCAAAGTCCGAATCGAGAGTTGGCCGAAGCAGCTACTTCCGCCGCAGCACCAGTACGTGCCCGAGGCAGGGCCCGCCATCGATCTTCGCGATGATTTCGAAAGCACCAGTCGCTGCGACTTCCTCGTTGATCTCTCGCGGATCGACGTGCTGGCCGGCAATGACAGCGGAAGCGTGCAGTCATCGGAGAACAGGATGATCATGGCGGCACGATCTACGGCCGTCCGGTGATCGGAGATAGGCAGGGAGCGCGAACAGGCACTTGCGTTGCTTGCTCATGGCCACTGGCCATGTCGTGGCGTCCTTGGGGGTGGTGATGGTCCCGCCCGACCTCGAAGTCGACGAGCGCCGCGCGATTGCCTCGCGACGGGACTGCCCGCAGGACTTCGACAAGCCGGCGGAGTGGAAGGTCTGCGAGAGGCCCCTGCATTTCTTCCTCGGCGTGCCGAAGCGCATCCAGTGCCGCCGGTGCACGAACCGGGACGACCTTATGACCAAGCTCCTCGGCCTGCTCGACCTCATACCGACGTGGTTCCTCGTCGCGGCTATCGCTGCGCTGAGTGTGTTCCTTGGCGCCGAGGCGAGCCGATTGGCGCACGCGCGCGAGCTCGTCGCGGAAGCCCGGGCCCAGGTGGCAGGTCGAAGCCGACCTACTTCCGCCGCAGCACCAGGACGTGCCCGAGGTAGGGGCCGCCATCGATCTTCGCGATGGTCTCAAAAGCGCCAGTCGCTGCGACAGCCTCGTTGATCTCCTTGCGGATCGACGTGCTGGCCGGCCAGGGCAACGGGAGCGTGCTGTCATCGGAGAACAGGACGACCATGCCGGCGCGATCGATGGCCGCGCGGTGGGCGGAGATGTTTGCGTTGAAGAAGAGATTCTCCATCGCTGGCGCGGGCAGGCCGCGCCGGCGTAGCTCGAACTCGATGTTGTCAGGGTTGAGGTATTGGGCGATCACAGGAACGTATAGGCGGCGCTGCCCGAGATCTGGGATGGCGGCCAGGGCGTCAGCGGTCTGGTCGTAGATCCTCGTGAAGTGCTGGGCCTGAGTAGCCGGCACCGAACCGCCGAATAGGCGCAGCGATACCGGTCTCCACGTCAGTACGGCGAAGGCCAGCAGCATCAGCGCGGCCGCGGTGCTGGTGCGCGCGGGCAACTTCCCAACCAGCAGGACGGCCAGGATCGCGGTGATGCACAGCACGAAGGACGGGACCACCAGACCGAGGAACGGGCTTTTCATGCTGGGCACTGTCACGCTCGCGTAGGCCACGAAGGAGAGGGCGGCCACACAGACGGAGATGCGCCAGCGCCGGATCCACATCGGGGCTCCGATCGCCAGCAGCGCAACGGCGAGTGCCAGAAATGGCGTACCGATTGCCACCTTGCCACCGGGGCCGGTGAGGTAGTAGATGGCGGGGTCAGGCGTGGCCGAGTTCTTGGCCCAGATGCCGGCCTGCGAGCCGAAGGCGTTGACCGTGATGTAGTCGTACAGGCGCTGGAATACTGCAGCGTAGTAGGGCAGCACGACAAGCACACCAATGCCGCCGGAGACTAAGGCCATGCGGGCGATGCGCCAGGCGTCGGTCCTCGAGCTGGATTGCAGGATGATGACTGACACCACCGCAACGCCGTAGATCGCGACCGCCACCGGGGCAAGCGTCGGCTTCGCGAGCAGCGCGCCGACGAAGAGGGCTGTGGCGATGATGACGGTCTTGCGGTCGCCCTCGCGCCAGCGAGGATCTGCGGCGATCGTCAGGGCTCCGGCCGCGGTGAGAAGGGCGCAAAGCGCGTCAGGTCGGAATTCAAGCATGAGCAACCCGAACATTGGGAACGCGAGCAGAGCAGCCGCCAGGATGGATGCCGTCGACGGCGGCAGCGCGCGGCAGGCGAAGCCCAGGAACACCCGCACGACCAGAGCCAGCGGCAGCGCATTCATCGCGTCAGCGGCCCAGCGCTGCGGGCCGAACAGCCCAAACCCGATCAGCGCCAGCAGAGTCTGCAGCGGTGCATGTGGCGGGTTGGCCCAGAAGCCATGCAGGAACGCGCGGCCGCCGTCGCGATACAGGACGTCGAGGCGCGCGAGCGCGTCATTGAAGTAACCGACGTCGTCGTAGGTGACTGGCAGCGAGAGGGCGCCGCTGTGAAACGACGACTGGATCTGGAAAGCGGCGAAGAGGATCGAGAGAGTGGCGGCGACGATCCACGCGGCTCGCCCGTTCGGTGCGCTCACTTGACGGCGCAGGGTGCGTCGAAATCGCACGGCCGCATGGGCGCCGCGATGGCGGAATACGCGAGGAATGCGAGGAACGGCAGAGAAAGTACCCTGGCGACGTTGGCGAGCATATTCTTCATGATTGTCTTCATGTCCGGATGCTACTGCCTCCACGTCTGGCATCCCCGTCAGCGGAGATGGCGAGTGAGCCGTCAAGCTTCGATACCCTCCATCGCTCTAGCGTCCATCAGATGCGGCAGGGCTTCAAGTGCCCCCTGGGCGTTTGAGCAGATGTCGCACGAATTCGCCAGAGCATTTGCGCGCTTGCCTTGGCGATGCCCAAGGCTGAGATCCACTCCAAGATGGCCTGCCTGACCTTGTCCAGGCGCATGAACAGCGGCGTCGCGCGAGCTCACCGGTCGTCCCGGCCTGCTCCCGCAGGCTCCTTGTTGCCGGCTGGCCCTGATGAAATTCGCTGAGGGGGACCCCTCTTCTTCGGATCGCGCGCACGTAGAATTCGCCTCGGCCAAAACTGTGAGGGGGCTCGTCAGAAGGCCTGGCCCGCGAATCACGTCGCTGGACGCCCCCTGGAATGATGACGGCCCATCTGCGGCAAGTGGCGCGGACAGGCATTTGCAGCGCTTGCTCATGGCCGGCTCCGAGGCGCAGTCGGCACAGTAGGGTTCATCGCCCATTTTCGTCCTGAACTTCTCAATGAATCGGTCCAACCGTACTGCGCTTTGCGTCCTGCTCGGCTTCTGCCTGTTTCATGTCATCGGCGTCATGAGCTACCTGCTGCGCGTCGGGCGTTTGTCGAGCGTGCCGATCTACGACGATGTCTACTATCTCAACGATGGGCTGACTCGGCTTGAACTGCTGGATCGAGGCGGCATCTTTCGCTGCATCGCTGACTTCATTCTCGTCAATCCGCCGCACGCCCCATTTGCGGCCCTGACCGGATTTTTCGGCCTGATGCTCAGCGCGGGCGCCGATTGGGGGCCGTATCTTCTCAGTGCCGCCTGGCTGCTGTTCGTGGTGTTGCTGGGATGGCTGGCCCTTCGCGGGCTGGAGCCGTGGAAGCGGGTTGGCGTGCTGGTGAGCGTGCTTGCGGCGCCGATGTTCGGCAGCGTGCTGGCGGACTTTCGACCCGATCCCGTCTGGGGCTTGATGGTCGGGTTCACCGCGCTCCTGTTGGTGAGTGCCGACATCGTTCAGATGAGGCCCTCCCGGCTGTTCGCGCTGGGGCTGCTGGTAGGCGCTTCGCTCATCGCCAAGCCCACGGCGGCGCCTGCTGCCGCGCTGGTGCTGGCAGCGGGATTGACCGTGCGCCTCGGCCTTACGGTGTTGGTTCGATCGCCCCGCCCGACCCGGGTGGCGATACGGGCAGTGGCTCTGCTGGCCCTGGGTGCGGCTTGCGTGCTGTTGCCCTACATTCTCACGGGCGGTCAAGCCATCCTGGCCTACATCCGCGATGTGATGGCGCCCGGAAGCGTGTGGAGAACGCAGGCCTCCACCTGGGGCCACATCAGCTACTACCTCAACCAGGGCACCGGCACGCTGGTGTTGGGATGGGTCTGGTACGCAATTGTGCCGCTGTTCATCCTGAGCCTGGCGTGGGCGGCCATCACTAAGGATGCGGACGCGTTGTGCACCATGGCCGGGCTGGCGGCCGCGACGCTAACCGCCTACCTGATCGTGACGCTGAGTCCGGTCAAGTCGCTCATGGTCGGCAGTCTCCTCTATGGCGCGATCATTGCTTCTGCGACCTGGTGTCTGGCCTTTGTCGCGATGCGGTCGCGCGTGCGCGGACGTTTCGCATTGCTGATCGGCGCGCTGGTCTTCGCGACATGCTGGGTGCCGCGCAACGGCGGGGTCCATCGCAATGATCCTTCGATCGCGGCGATCAACGAGGCGACGTATGCGGTACTTCCGCACGTGCTCGATGCCATGCGAGCCAGGCCTGGCGGCAGGGCCCTAGTCACCGCGCCAGGGCCAGTCTATTCCGGCACGATCGAATTCATGAGCCGTCGCCAGGGCATCGAATGGAAAATCATTGGCGCGCCCTGGGAAACCTGGGAACCATTCGAGCAGAGCATTTCGTCGATGGACCTGATCATATTGGCCGAGGCCGGCATGGCGGGCCAGTCATTGGGGTACGACTTCCCCGGCGTGCGATTGCAGGGGCGGCTGCTAGACACCCTGCGCGCGCAACCCGACTTCAAGGGCCGGCCGCTCTACACCGACAAGAATCAACGCTCGGTCTGGCTGTTCGTGCGCAACGGGAAATAGCGCGGTGCGTCAGGCGGCGTTCCCTCGGGGACAGCCAGGCGCATGAGACCGCGAAGCTGCAAACGGCGCGCAGTCACGAAGGGCCGCTTCTGAGCCGACCTCAACCCTCAAAGGAAAGCCAAGCCACCCAATACTGGGCCTGACGAGCCACGGGCGACACCGCTCTTGGCGAACTTCGCGACACGCCTGCTGGATGCCTCTAACGACCCAAACGATTCCTCGCCGCGCTCGGTCCGATTTCGCGCAGCCCCGCCGACGCCGGGCTCAGGTCTCGGACGCCGCCCGGGCGCCCCCAAACACGTAGTACTTGTTGAGAACGAACGACAGCCCGAAGTACACGACGCCGGCGATGACCTGCGCCACACCCTCATGCCATCCAAAGCGGCGGATCAGCAGGACCAGGACCCCGAGGTTGGCGAGGTAAGCCAGCAGGAAGATCGCCACGAACCGGATCATCTCCGCGCGACGTGCCCCTGAACTGCGAAACGTGAAGCTTCGATTCAGCAAGTACGAGACCACCAAACCGACTGCGTAGCCAAGGACGTTGCTGAGCACGGCGCCGAGCCCCAGCATGTACATGCAGCCGAAGATTACCGCGTAGCCAAGTGCGGTGTTCAACACGCCGACCATCGCGAACTTCAGCAACTGCCTCATAGGGCCTGGCCCGCGCTGACCCAGTACTGCCCTCCGAGCGGAAGCCACCCCAGGAGCTTTTCAAGCGGCAATAGCCAAGAAAGCTTCGGGGGAACGAAAAGGCAATACGACTGCCGCTTCAATTCGAGACCCGCGCCACAAAACAGCGCGCGCAACTCGGCGGGCTTGAGCAACACCGCATCGGCATCAAACGGGCACGTGCTCACGATCCGCCTTGTTACGGGATTGAAGGGGTTGTGCTCGAAGATGTCGATCGAGCCGCCTGGCGCAAGCCGCCGCGCCAGGGTGCGCATGACAGTTGGTCGCTCGGGCAGCGAAATGTGGTGGAACACGCTCGCGACAAAGATCAAATCAAAAGCGCCTATGTCCAGACCCTCACGCTCGACCTCGAATGGTGACTTCGGATGGGCCGCCCTTGCGATATCGAGACTCGCGGCTGAAACATCGGTGCCGACGATTTCGGCATCAGGAAACGCAGCCTGCAGATAAGCGATATTGCGGCCGGTTCCGCATCCGTATTCGAGGACTCGCCCGATCGGATGTCGGACCGCATCCTTGATCAGATCTACTTTGTAGCGTGCAAAGTACTCTGAATCTTCGGCGTAGAGCTTCGTGCTTTCATGCAGCAACTCGTCATAATTCGCCGAGTAGTCGTCGAAGTCGATCTTTCCCGCCGCTGGATGGCTTTCGGCTACCTTCGATACGGTAGTAGTAGGGGGGGGCACACCTGCCCGGTGATTATTCCCAGACACGCCAGGGCGCCTTTCCATTGCTCCAAAGTGCTTCAAGCTCTCGCTTGTCACGCAAGGTGTCGCATGGCTGCCAGAAGCCCGTGTGCTGGTAGGCGGCAAGTTGGCCATCACACGCGAGGTTCATGAGCGGGGCGCGCTCCCAAGAGGTTGCATCGTCGGCAACGTAGTCGATCGCTGCAGGTTCAAGGATGAAGAACCCCCCGTTGATCCAGCCAATCTCGTCGCTGGGTTTCTCTTCGAAGCTGGACACGTGCTGATCCGCGTCGAGATTCAACACGCCAAAGCGGCCGGGTGGCTGCACCGCGAGCACGGTGGCGTGCTTGCCTTGGCGACGATGGAATTCAAGTTCCGCGCTGATGTCTACATTCGACAATCCGTCGCCGTAGGTCAGGCAGAAGGTCTCATTGTCGAGATACTTGGCGGCGCGCTTGAGACGACCACCGGTCATGGTCTCCGCGCCCGTATCCACGAGCGTGATGCGCCAGTCTTCCGCATGATTGTTGAGAATCTGGTGATCGCCCGTGCGCAGGTCGATGCGCATATCCGACATGTGCCGGTAATAGTTGAAGAAAAACTCCTTGATCACATAGCCCTTGTAGCCGAGGCAGATCACGAAATCCTTGATGCCGTGATGCGCATATATCTTCATGATATGCCACAGCAGCGGACGCCCGCCGATCTCCACCATGGGCTTCGGCTTGGTATCGGACTCCTCGGCGATGCGCGTGCCGAGCCCGCCGGCCAGAATGACTGCTTTCATGTGCTTTTTTATCAACTAGAGCTTAAGTTCGTCCGGTCGCATGTTGAGGCTGCGCTCGACAATGGCGATCGGGTCGGATCGGAGTACACGGTATATCCGCAAGATGTATTCACCAATGATGCCCAACAGAAACGCATTGAGCCCGATGCCGAACAACACCATCACTTGGATGCTCACAAAACCACGCGGAAGATCAGGTTGAAGCAAACGCAGGGTCACGTAGTACAAGGCGCCGATCAGGCTGCCCGCCAAGATCACAATGCCCAGGAAAGATGCCATGCGAAGAGGCACCGTCGAATGATTGAATACCGCGGTCAGCCCGAGCCGCATCAGCCGCCTCACGTCGAACTTGCTCTCGCCTGCGGTCCTCGCGTCGCGGTCATAGACGATGCCGGTCTGGTTGAAACCGAGGCCGGCGATCATGCCGCGCAGGTAGGGGTTGGCCGTGCGGAACCTGGCGATGGCCTCGATCACCGCACGATCGACCAGCCGGAAGTCGCCGACGTCGCGCGGAATCGGATGCTCGCTGACCTTGTCGATCACCCAGTAGCCGCACTTGCGGATCAGGTTGAGCATCCAACCTTCGGGCCGCTTGCGCCGGATGCCGTAGACCACATGAAAGCCCTGCTGCCACAGCGCGAAGAACTGCTCCAGCATCTCCGGCGGATCCTGCAGGTCGGCATCGATCTGCATGACCGCGTCGCCCCGCGCATGAAGATAGTTGGCGAGGATCGAACTCTGGAAGCCGAAGTTGCGCGAGAAGCGCATCGCACGCACGCGCGGGTCGGCAGCAGCGAGCTTGACCAGCATTGGCCAGGTTTCGTCGTCCGAGTGGTTGTCGGTGAAGACGAATTCGATGTCGCAGCGGTCCCCCATGCGATCGGCCAGGGCCGCGAGCCGCGTATAGAGCATGTCGATATTGCCGGCCTCGTTGAGGACCGGGATCGCGATCGAAACAAGCGGTCGGCGCGTAGGCACCTGCGTGGAGTCGTCGTTCATTCTTGGTCTGGTGAATCAGCCAGCACGGCCTGTACGTAGGCCGTCACGCCCTGCAGCGTCGGACGGAATTGGACTTGTCTGATCGCAGGCGGGCGCTGCAGCACGGTCGCGTAGTTGTCGTCGAGCGGCTCGGGGCGCGCGCCGATGCGCAGGAGGTCGGCACGTTCCATCGAAGTGAAGACACGCGTTGCCAATTCGCGCAGCGTGCAGGGTTCGCCGTGACTCAACGCCGTGACGCCGTTCGTGCCGGCTGCGAGCACGGCATGTATCGCGGCCACGTCATCATCCACATGGTGGTATTCGCGCAGTTGGCGGCCCGGGGACATCTCGAATGGGCGCCGTTCGCGGAGCGCGCTGCAGAGCTGGCCGAGGAACATGAAGGGTGCGGGCTCGCCGCCGCCGTAGAGCGTATGAAGTTGCAGGTGCATGACGGCGTCACCCGCCGCGGCGCGTTCTGCCGCGAGACGACCCAATTCGGCCTTCGTGGCAATGTAAGCATTGGGGTGCTCGAGCAGCCGCTCCATCACCGTGCCGAAGGTCACCACGCGCAGCCCCGCGGCGCAGGCGCCTTCGATGACGCGGGTGGGTAGTTCGACGTTGACACGCAGGTGCTCGGCACGGGGCAACGCCGGATCCAACAGGCCGGCCACGACCAGCACCACCGACCCGGGCGCTGCGGTCTCGAAGAAGCGGCCGATCGATGCGCCTGCGTCGACTTGCCACCAGTTCTTATAGACCTCGCGGTCCAGCGCCATGATCTCGTCCTGCGGGCGCGATGCGCAGATTGCGCGCCCGAGCCTGCCGCGCCCACCTATCACGTAGATCATGCGGCGATGTCCTTGCGCCAGGCGTCGATCTGCCCGAGCGTGAACGCTTTCGCGGTGTCGGGCGCCGCGTAGTAGTTGCGATACCAGGCCGCCGTCTCTTGGATCACCCGTTGCGTATCCCAGGCGGGCTGCCAGCCGAGCAGGTTGCGCGCCAGCGAACTGTCGAGCGCGAGTGCGCCAGCTTCCGGCAGCGGGTTGTCCATGAACTCCAGTTCCGGGCGTTGCCACTCGCTGCTCATGAGTTCGAGGACCTCGCGAACGGGGTAGTGCTTGAGCTCCTGCGGCCCGAGGTTCCATGCGCGCGCGAAATCCTGAGGCCGCGGGCCCAGCAGCTTCGCCATCAGCAGCAGATAGCCGTGCACGAGAGCCAGGACGTGCTGCCAGGGTCGCGTGGCTTCGGGATAGCGCAGCGTGAGCTGGGTGCCGTTGACCACGCTGCGCACGAAATCGGGAATGAGTCGGTCTTCCGACCAATCCCCGCCTCCGACGATGTTGCCGCCACGCGCGGTCGCGATGGCCGGCCCCTTGCCCTCGGCGAAAGGATAGGACGCCGCATAGCTCTGGATCACCATCTCGGCTGCCGCCTTCGAGGCGCTGTAGGGATCCTTGCCACCGAGCGGGTCGTTCTCGCGATACGGCCACGGCCATTCGTTGTTGCGGTAGACCTTGTCTGTGGTCACGCAGACCACGCCGCGCACGCTGCCTATGCTGCGCGCCGCTTCTAGCACGTGGGCCGTGCCCTGCGCGTTGACCTGGAAAGTCCAGAGCGGCTCGCGGTAAGAGCGCCGCACGAGCGGCTGCGCGGCCAGGTGCAGCACGAGTTCCGGCTCGAACTTGCGCATTGCATCCAGAAGCGGTTCGTACTCACAAATATCACCGAGCGTGCTGGCGTGCATCCCGGCTTCGACGACCGCTGCGGCGAAGAGGGATGGCGTGGTGTCAGCGGGCAACGAGTACCCCGCGACTTTGGCACCTAGCGATTGCAGCCAGAGGCAGGCCCATCCACCGGTGAAGCCGGTATGGCCCGTAACGAAGACTTTGCGGCCCTTGAGCGCCGCTTCGAAATCCTTCACCATCGTCATTCGAACAGTTCCGCGTCATCCAGCGTCGAAGCCTGCTGGTCTTTCGCCGACAGCTGGGGCGCCACACCGGTATCCGGCCACTGGATGTCGAGGCGCTGGTCGTCCCATCGGATCGCCCGCTCATGTGCCGGAGCATAGTAGTCGGTCGTCTTGTACAAAAAATCCGCCGTCTCGCTCAAGACAAGGAACGCGTGTGCAAACCCTACAGGCACCCACAGCTGCTTGTGGTTCTCTTCGTTGAGTTCAACACCAACCCATTTGCCGAACGTCGGCGAAGACTTGCGGATATCAACTGCGACATCGAAAACGGCGCCGCGCACGACGCGGACCAACTTCCCTTGCGGCTGTTGAATCTGGTAATGCAGGCCGCGCAGTACACCCCTGGCCGACCTTGAATGATTGTCCTGCACGAAGTCGACGTGTTTGCCGATCGCCTCGTCAAAAGCCTTCTGATTGAAGCTCTCGAAAAAGAAGCCCCGGACATCCCCGAACACCTTGGGTTCGATGATGAGCACTTCTGGAATTGCAGTCGGCGTGAGTTTCACGAACGTACCTCGTCCATCAAAAGGTGGTTCAGGTACTTGCCGTAGCCGCTCTTCTCCAGCGGCGCGGCCAGCCGGGCGAGTTGCTCGCGGTCGATGAAGCCGTGGCGCCATGCGATCTCTTCCGGGCAAGCGATCTTGAGCCCCTGCCGATGTTCGAGCGTCGCGATGAACTGGCCGGCTTCCAGCAGGCTTTCATGCGTGCCGGTATCGAGCCAGGCGTAGCCGCGCTGCATGATCTGGACATTCAGTTGATGGAGGTCCAGATAGGCCTGATTGACCGCAGTGATCTCGAGCTCCCCGCGCCCGCTCGGCTTGACTGCCTTGGCAATATCGACCACCTGGTTGTCGTAGAAATAAAGCCCGGTGACCGCATAGCTGCTCTTGGGCTTGGCAGGCTTTTCCTCGATGCTGCTCGCCTTCCCCTTCGCATCGAACGCCACCACGCCGTAGCGCTCCGGGTCATGCACGTGATAGGCGAACACCGTCGCGCCCGCGTCCTTCGCATCGGCATCCGCCAGCAGGTGGACGAGGTCATGCCCGTAGAAGATGTTGTCGCCCAGCACCAGCGCGCTCGGCGCGTTGCCGACGAACTTGTCGCCGATGATGAAGGCCTGCGCCAGGCCATCGGGGCTCGGTTGCACGGCGTATTGCAGGTTGATGCCCCACTGGCTGCCGTCGCCCAGCAACTGCTGGAAGCGCGGCGTGTCCTGCGGCGTGCTGATGATCAGGATGTCGCGCATGCCGCCGAGCATCAGCGTGCTCAACGGGTAATAGATCATCGGCTTGTCATAGACGGGCAGGAGCTGCTTGCTCATCGCCAGGGTGGCCGGATGGAGACGGGTGCCGGAGCCGCCGGCCAGGATGATGCCTTTGCGTTGCGTCATGTGTTCTTCTTTGTGCGTGGTCAGAGCGTTTCGCGCAGCATGCGCGCGACACCGGCTTGCCAGTCCGGCAGGCTCAAGCCGAAGGTCGATTGAAGCTTGGCGGTGTTCAACCGGGAGTTGCGCGGCCGCGTCGCCGGTGTCGGAAAGGCAGTCGTCGGGACGGGATCGACCGACGCCGGCGTCGCCTTGAGTTCGACGCCCGCCTGCGCCGCCTGCGCGAGTACGAAGCGCGCATAGCCGTGCCACGTCGTCTCGCCGCCGGCCACGACGTGATACAGGCCCGCTTTGCCAGGATCGCGCAGCGTGTCGCGGATCGCGTGCGCCGTGACATCGGCCAGCAGCTCGGCGCCTGTCGGCGCGCCGAACTGGTCGTCGATCACCGTGAGCCGGTCGCGCTCCTTCGCCAGCCGCAGCATGGTCTTGGCGAAATTGCCGCCACGTGCCGCGTAGACCCAGCTGGTGCGAAAGATCAGGTGCCGGGCACAGTGCTGCGCCACCAACTGCTCGCCTTCGAGCTTGGTGCGGCCATACACGCTGAGCGGCCCCGTCGGGTCGTCTTCCCGCCAGGGCTTGCTGCCGCTGCCGTCGAAGACATAGTCGGTCGAATAGTGGACCATCAGCGCGCCGATCTGCTGCGCGGCCCGCGCGACCACGCCCGGCGACGTCGCGTTGAGCTTGCGGGCGAGCTCGGGCTCGCTTTCGGCCTTGTCGACGGCTGTGTGGGCGGCGGAATTGACGATCACGTCCGGCCGCACCTTCAGCACCGTCTCGGCCAGTTGTTCGGGCCGGCTGAAGTCGGCATGCAGATCGGTGCTGTCGTGATGCAGCGCCACCAGCTCGCCCAGCGGCGCCAGGCTGCGCTGCAACTCCCAGCCCACCTGCCCGCCCTTGCCGAGCAGCAGCAGCTTCATGCCGCCGCCTTTGCGGGCGCAGCGTCGTACTGCTTCTGCACCCATTCGCGGTAGGCCCCGCTCTGCACGTTGGCCACCCACTCGCCGTTGGCCAGGTACCACTCGACGGTCTTGCGGATGCCGGTGTCGAAGGTCTCGGCCGGCTTCCAGCCGAGCTCGCGCTCAAGCTTGCGCGCATCGATCGCGTAGCGGCGGTCATGGCCGGGGCGGTCGGTGACGTAGCTGATCTGCTCGCGGTAGCTCTTGCCGTCGGCGCGCGGGCGCAGCCCGTCGAGCAGCGCGCAGACCGTGTTGACGATCTCGATGTTGGGCTTCTCGTTCCAGCCGCCGACGTTGTAGGTCTCGCCGAGACGGCCGGCTTCGAGCACACGGCGGATCGCGCTGCAATGGTCCTTGACGTAGAGCCAGTCGCGCACCTGCATGCCGTCGCCGTACACCGGCAGCGCCTTGCCTGCCAGCGCGTTGACGATCATCAGCGGGATCAGCTTCTCCGGGAAATGGAAGGGGCCGTAGTTGTTCGAGCAGTTGGTCGTCAGCACCGGCAGGCCATAGGTGTGGTGCCAGGCGCGCACCAGATGGTCGCTGGCGGCCTTGCTGGCCGAGTAGGGGCTGTTGGGCTCGTACTTGTTCTCTTCGGTGAAGGCCGGGTCGGTGGCCGAGAGCGAACCGTAGACCTCGTCGGTCGAGACGTGCAGGAAGCGAAAGGCCGATTTCTGCTCCGCAGGCAGGGCACCCCAGTAGCCCCGGACCGACTCGAGCAGCCGGAAGGTGCCGAGCACGTTGGTCTGGACGAAGTCTTCCGGGCCATGGATCGAACGGTCGACGTGCGACTCGGCAGCGAAGTTGACCACGGCACGCGGCTTGTGCTCGGCCAGCAGCCGGTCGACCTGGGCGCTGTCGCCGATGTCGCCCTGCACGAAGACATGCCTCGGATTGCCCTTGAGGGACGCCAGCGTCTCGAGGTTGCCTGCGTAGGTCAGCTTGTCCAGGTTGACCACGGCTTCGTCGCCTTGGGCAACCCAGTCGAGAACGAAATTGGCGCCGATGAAGCCGGCGCCCCCGGTTACCAGGATCATGGGGGTCCCTCTTTGTTGTCGAATGTCAAATGTCGCCTACCGGCGCTCGAACCGCGGATTATCCCATCCGGGGAATGTGTCAATTCGCAGATAGAACTTAGGCTCTAACCTCGAAGCGGCAACCCGGGCTAGAGTCTCGGTGCAACCTCAAGGAACCCCCATGCCGACCGAAGACGACGACAAACCCGCAGACCGCATCAAGGATTCCGCCCAGCAGATCTGGCTGGCCGGCCTCGGTGCCTTCGCCAAGATGCAGCAGGAAGGCAGCAAGGCCTTCGAGGCGCTCGTGAAGGACGGCGCGGGCGTGCAGAAGAAGACCCAGCAGGCCGCCGAAGAAACGCTGGCCCAGGCGCAGGCGCGAATGGCCGGCTTCGCCAGCGAGTTCGGCAGCAAGGCCGCAGGCGGCTGGGGCAAGCTGGAGAACATCTTCGAAGAGCGCGTCGCACGCGCCCTGGCGAAGCTCGGGGTGCCGTCGGCCCAGGAAGTCGCGGCATTGCAGGCCCGGGTGGAAGCGCTCGAAGCGCAACTGAAGCGCCGCAGCAGCGCGGCCGCGCCCCCGGCCGCCGCAGCACGCAAGACCGCGGCGCGCAAGACCCCGGATGCCACCAAGCCTTCGCGGCGGCATCCGGCAGGCGGCGGCGGTTGACGCCCTCCTGATCCGAAGCGGCGCGTCCCGGCGCCGCCGTCGGCGGGCGCCGCCCCCTCCCCCGCGCCGGCGAACTTGCGCTAGAGTGGTCCCCACGAGACACACCGGGGCTACGACATGGCCAAGAAAGCGCCACGCCGCACTGCGCAACGCATCCTCGAAGCCGCACTTGAGCTGTTCAACCGGTTCGGGGAGCCGAACGTCTCGACCACGCTGATCGCCGGCGAGCTCAACATCAGCCCCGGCAACCTCTACTACCACTACCCCGCCAAGGACGAGCTGATCAACCGGCTCTACCAAGGCTACGAGACCGAGCTGCTCGAACTGCTGCATGCCAGCGAAGGCGTGCACGACGTCGAGGACGCCTGGTTCTTCATGCACAGCCTGTTCGAGCTGATCTGGCGCTATCGCTTCCTCTACCGCGACCTGAACGACCTGCTGAGCAAGAACCGGCACCTCGAGGCCCAGTTCCAGATGGTGCTCAAGAACAAGGCCCGCGCCATCCGCGCCCTGATCGCCGGCCTGGGCCATGCCGGCCACCTGGACATCGATGCGCGCGAGGTCGACACGCTGGCGCAGAGCATGGTGGTGGTGCTGACCTACTGGCTCAGCTACGAATACGTGCGCAACCCGCGCGAGGCGCTGGAGCCCGGGCATGCCCAGGGCGCCCTGATGCGCGGCGCCCATCACACGCTGCACCTGCTGGCGCCCTATCTGGCCGTCGAGCAGCGCCGGCATCTGCTGACCCTCAGCAGCGCGTATGCTGGCGAAGATCAATCCGCGACGGCCTGAAATTTCATCCTTCGAATGAATCCACCCGAACCGCTCTCGCTGCTGTCGCCCGGAGATACGGAAGCCGCGGGGCAATGGACCCGGCTTCCCTACCGCGACGGGCCTCGCTTCAGCGCCTGCGACCTGCATCGGCATTGGGAGCGGCTGCATGCCGGCCAGGGCCTCCCGCCGCCCGCGCAGGGCCCGCTGGCCGAGGGCTGGGCGCTCTATCACAGCGGTGAATTCGAAGCGGCCGCGGCGCTTGGCCTGGCGCACGCCCCCAACGGCCTCGCGCTCGCCAACCAGGCGACCGCCATCTACGCCAACTACCTCGAGCCGCGGGAATCCGTGCGGCTGGCGTTGTTCAAGCAGGTGGCCGAACGCGCCACCGCACAAATCGCGGCCGACCCCGACAACTGCCAGGCGCTCTATTGGCAGGCCTATGCGCTGGGGCGCTACAGCCAGGGCATCAGCGTGGCTCGGGCCCTGGCGCAGGGCCTGGGGACCAAGGTCAAGGCCGCGCTCGAGCACGTGATCGAGCTGCGGCCGCACCATGCCGATGCCCACATCGCACTGGCCGCCTTTCACGCCGAGGTGATCGACAAGGTCGGCTCGCTGGTGGCGCGCATGACCTACGGGGCGCGGGCCGACACCGCGGTGGCGCTGTTCGAGCGCGGGCTCCAGCTCAACCCCCATTCGGCCAGCGCGCTGATCGAATACGCCCGCGGCCTGCTGATGCTGCACGGCGATTCGCGCCTGGCCGAGGCCACCCGGCTCTACGAAAAGGCGGCCCACCTCGAACCGGCCGACGCCCGGGAGCGGCTCGATGTCGAACTGGCGCGAGCCGGGATGAGCGATTGACTTATCTCAACGATGCCGTCACTTAAGATGACGCTTTGTTCTCTTCACGCATCCGTCCTTCATGTACGACCTGAACGCCCTGTTCGAATCCGCCCAAGCCAATTCCAAGCTGCTCGCGGAGCGCCCCGACAACCCCACCCTGCTCAAGATCTACGGCCTGTTCAAGCAGGCCACGGCCGGCGACAACGCCGAAAAGAAGCCCAGCTTCAGCGACATCGTGGCCCGCGCCAAGTGGGATGCCTGGACCGCGCGCAAGGGCCTCGGCGCCGACGAGGCGAAGCAGCAGTACGTCGACCTGATCGAATCGTTGAAATAGGCTCGCCCCCAGGTTGGGCTCACTGCGTGTAGCCCGCCCACCCCCGACCGGGGGCAACACCGGCGGCCCGGCGAAGCCGGTTCCGCGGTGTTTCACCAACGGGCCTGGCTGCCCCGGCCGGGGTCCATCCGGTCAACGATTCGCTGCAAGCGGTGAAGCGGTTGGGGCCGGTGATTTCAACGTTTGCCGGCGCTCCGATTTCGGCAACTCCGCCAGCCGCTTGACCGCCGCGTAGAAACGCGGCCAGTCCTCGCCTTCACGCTCGAACAGGGCCTCGAAGCCCGGCACCAGTTCGTCGTAGGCGGCCTGGGCGCCGAACATCGCGTTGTTGGCGCGCGCCACCCAACCGTCGTAGGCGCCTTGGCGCGGGCCGGTCCAGCCGGCACGCAGCAGCGCATAGCGCTGACGGAAGTCGGCCATCACGGCGGCCTTCCTGGCATCGACTGCAGGCCAGTCCTGCGCCTTGGCTTCGGCCGAGTTGTAGACCGCGTCCAGTGCGCGCCGCGTGTCGGCCGTCTGCGCCCGGAACTGCTGGCGCCGGGCATCGAATTGCGCGTAGTCGAGCCGGGCCGCCTCGCTCGCCCGGGTCTGCAGCCAGCGCGCGCCGCCGATGCGCTCCACGGCCGTGGCGAAGGACTCGTTGAACATGGTGTCGTCGGGCACGTACAGCACCTGGTGCGCGAGTTCGTGGAACACCAGGCGCGCCAGTTCGCCCTCCGGATAGCCGATGAAGGTCGACAGCAGCGGATCGCCGCCGGCCCAGTTCATCCAGCCCAGGGTCGAGTACGCCGGCACCGGGTAGACCGCGGTTTCCAGGCCCTGCCCTTGCTGGGCGGCGGCCTCGGCGCTGGCGGCCGCCTCGTCGTAGTAGCCGCGGTAGCCGACGCAGCCGGCGACCGGAAAGCACCAGGTCTTGAGCGTGAGCGAATGCGGCGGCGCGGCCACCACGTTCCAGATCGCGGCACTGCGGTGCAGGTCGGCATACGACTTGTAGCTGGCGTTGTCGGGCAGGCCGAGTTCGGCCACCGCGAACTGGCGGATGCGCTGGGTGAGCGCCAGCTTGGCCTTGAGCGCCTCGGAGGTCGCTGGGTCTTCCAGCCATTCCGGCACCGGGCGGGCCGCCCGCATGAGGCCCAGGTGGCCGCTGGCCGATTGCCAGTAGTAGCCGAGGTCGGCGCAGCCCGCCAGCAGCGCGGCGGCCGCGAGCACCGCCAGCGCCGCCGCACCGCGCCGGCCCGGCCTCATGACGCGACCGGTTCGGTGACGGCTTCGACCTCGACCAGGCAGTCGTAGAAGGTCGGCCCGCGACCGATGTCCGTCAGCCGCTGGCTGGTGAGCTGGTTGACGTTGGTGCCGTCCAGGCCGAGCTTGCGCCACCAGATGCCCAGGCCGTGCACCACGCCCGGCCGGGCACGGCGCGAGATCTCGGCGCGGCAGCGGTGCTCGCCACGCTGGTTGAAGATGCGCACCGTGGCGCCGTCGGCAATGCCGCGCGCCGCCGCGTCGGCCTCGTGGATCTCGAGCAGCGGCTCGCCCTCGATCGCGCGCAGGCTGCGCACGTTGACGAAGGTGGAGTTGAGGAAGTTGCGCGCCGGCGGCGAGATCATGGCCAGGGGGAAGGCGGTCGAACTGCCGGCCGGCTCGTAGTTGGGCAGGTGGTCTGGCAGGCCGTCCTGGCCCATCGCCGCCAGCCGCTCGCTGAAGAATTCGCAGCGCCCGGAGGGCGTCGGGAAGTTGCCTTCGGCAAAAGGCGCATCGGGCAGCTTCAGCGTCGCGAAGCCCTGCGCCTGCAGCGCGCCGAAATCGACCACGTCGGCGGCGAAGGCGCTGCGGCAGATCGTCTCGTCGTCGTCGCTGAAGCAGGGCTCGTCGAAGCCCATGCGCCGCGCCAGTTCGCGAAACACCCAGGTGTTGCTGCGGGCCTGGCCGCGCGGCGCGATGGCCGGCCGGTTCAACAGGATGTCGGTGTGGCCGTAGCTGGCGTGGATGTCCCAATGCTCGAGCTGCGTGGTGGCCGGCAACACGTAGTCGGCATAGTCGGCGGTGTCGGTCTGGAACTGCTCGAGCACCACAGTGAACAGGTCTTCGCGCGCGAAGCCCGCCACCACCTTGCCCGATTCGGGTGCCACCGCCACCGGATTGCTGTTGTAGACGATCAGGGCCTCGATCGGATTCGCGGTGTCGGCCAGCGCGTCGCCGATCGCGCTCATGTTGATGGTGCGCGGGCGGCGCCCCGCCAGCAGGTCGGGCCGCTGCAAGGCCGCGCGGTCGACGGGGAAAAGGCCCGAGCTGCTCAGCAGCAGGCCGCCTGCGCGCTCCCGCCAGGCGCCGACCAGCGCCGGCAGGCAGGCCACGGCGCGCGCCGCGTTGCCGCCACCGCGCACGCGCTGCATGCCGTAGTTGAGCCGGATCGCGGCCGGCCTGGTCGTGCCGTAGGCCTGCGCCAGCGCCACGATCTGCGCCTCGGGCACGCCGCACACCGCGGCCGCGCGGGCCGGCGGCCATTGGAGCGCGCGCGCGCGCAGTGGGTCCCAGCCGACGGTATGGCGCTCGATGTAGTCGTGATCGAGCCAGTCATGGACGATCAGCTCGTGCATCAGCGCCAGCGCCAGCGCGGCATCGGTGCCGGGCAGCAGCGCCACGTGCTCGTCGCACTTGTCGGCGGTCTCGGTCTTGCGCGGGTCGATGCACACCAGCCGCGCGCCGGCGCGCTTGGCGGCCTGGGCGTGGCGCCAGAAGTGCAGGTTGCTCGCGATCGAGTTGCTGCCCCAGATCAGGATCAGCCTGGCCTCGGCGAAAAACTCGACCCGCATGCCCACCTTGCCGCCCAGCGTAAGACTTAGGGCTTCACCACCAGCGGTCGAGCAGATCGTGCGGTCCAGCAGCGACGCGCCGAGCTTGTGGAAAAAACGACGGTCCATCGATTCGCCCTGCACGAGACCCATCGTTCCCGCGTAGCTGTAGGGCACAATCTTTTCGGCGTTGTTACCTTTAAGTACATTTAGTCGCGCCGCGATGTCATCGAGCGCCGCGTCCCAGCTCACCGGTTCGAAGCGGCCGCTGCCCTTGGGCCCCGAGCGCTTCAAGGGCTGGACCAGGCGCTCGGCGTGGTCGTTGCGTTCGATGTAGCGCGAGACCTTGGTGCAGAGCACGCCGGCGGTGTGTCGATGCGCGGGGTTGCCCTGCAGCTTGACGGCCACGCCGTCCTGTACGGTGGTCACGAAGGCGCAGGTGTCGGGGCAGTCGTGCGGGCAGGCGCCGAGCACCTGGGTCACGGCGTGGGAGGGAGTGGGGGAAGTCATGATTCGACCTGGGCGAAGACCAACCGGCGAGTCTAGTTTGTACACAGCGAACACGCGCGAAGGGGTTTTCACGATGATCAACCGCAGGCACTTTTCGATCGTCACCGGCGCAGCGGCGCTGGGAGGCGTCCACTTCGCGCGGGCTCAGAGCGAGTCGCCGATCATCCTGGGCCAGTCGGCGCCCTTCACCGGGCCGGCCGCCCAGCTGGGCATCCAGTTCCATGACGGTGCCAAGCTCTTTCTCGACCAATACAACGCGCAGTCGGGCCACCGCGCCGTGCAGATCAAGTTCCTGGACGACGGCTACGAGCCCGATCGCTGCGCCGCCAACACGAAGAAGCTGATCGACGACGATGCCTTCGCGCTGTTCGGCTACATCGGCACGCCGACCAGCCTGGCGGCGCTGCCGCTGGCGGTGAATGCCAAGATCCCGTTCATCGCGCCTTTCACCGGTGCGATGGCGCTGCGCGAGCCCTTCCAGAAGAACGTCTTCCACCTGCGCGCCTCCTACAACGACGAGACGGCGCTGATCGTCAAGCAGCTCACCCATCTCGGCCTCAAGAAGATCGCGGTCTTCTATCAGAACGACGCCTACGGCAGGGCCGGCCTCGATGGCGTGACGCTGGCGCTGGGCCAGCTCGACCTGAAGCCGGCCGCGCTGGCGACGGTCGAACGCAACTCGGTGGACGTGGCCGCCGCGGTCAATACCATCGCCGCGGCCAAGCCGGACGCGGTGGTCCAGGTCAGTGCCTACAAGTCGTGCGCGGCCTTCATCCGCGAAGCGCGCAAGGCGGGCTATGGCGGCACCTTCTTCAACGTCTCCTTCGTCGGCACGCAGGCGCTGTCGGACGAGCTCGGCAAGGACGGTGCCGGCGTGGTCGTGACCCAGGTCGTGCCCTCGCCCTACAACGCGGCCAACGGCATCACGCGCGAGTTCAACGACGCGCTGCGCAAGGGCGGCGGCAATACCAAGGCCAACTTCTCGAGCCTGGAGGGCTACCTGGCCGCCAAGGTGCTGGTCGAAGGCCTGCGCCGAGCGCCGGGCAAGGCGACGCGCGAGGGGCTGATCGCCGGCCTCGAAAGCATCGACCGTCAGCAGTTCGGCGGCTTCGAGGTGTCCTTCTCGCCACGCAACCACGTGGCCTCGAAGTTCGTCGAGCTGTCGATGATCACCGGCGACGGCCGGATAAGGACGTAGCTCGCCCCCAGGTCGGGCTCACTTCGTGTAGCCCTCCCACCCCCTACCGGGGGCGCAGTCAGCGGCCCGGCGAAGCCGGTTCCGCGACTGCCCACGAACAGGCGCGCTGCGCGCAGCCGTAGAAAAACCACAGCGCCGATTGCTTTGGCCGGCGCAGCCAGGCCCGTTGGTGAAACACCGCGGAACCGGCT
>NZ_JBFUCJ010000077.1:0-36035 GCF_056405295.1 Variovorax sp. P1_H2
AGCGTGTTCGGCCCCGTGGCCGGTGCCCAGACACGCGGCGAACTTCTGTACACGACGCACTGCATCGCCTGCCACACGACGCAGGTGCATTGGCGTGACCGCAGGTTGGCGACCGACTGGAACAGCCTGCAGGCGCAGGTGGCACGCTGGCAGGCCGTGGGCGCGCTGAACTGGAGCGAAGAGGACATCGTTGCCGTCACGCGCCACCTCAACGAGCGCTTCTATGGATTCAAGTCACCCTCGGGCCCACCGGTGGTTCTGGTGCCGGGCGGCGGCGCGCGGCCCTGATCGCGACATGAAGAAGTGGGCGCAGCCGCATCTCGGGACCGTGCTGCTGGCGATCGCGCTGGGCGCGGTCGCATGGGACTACTGGGAGCAGAGTCGCAGTATCGAGATGGTGCCTTACAGCGCCTTCGAGCAGTTGCTGCGTGACGGCAAGATCGCAGACGTCACGGTCGGCGACTCGGTCATCAGCGGCCGCCTCAAGGTTCCCGAGACCGGCGGCAAGCGGTCGGTGATGGCGACCATGATGGAGCCCCAGGTCGCCGATCACCTCGCCGGCTTCGGCATACCATACGAGCGCGTGCGCAGCGCGGGCTGGCTACAGGCGCTGCTGTCATGGATCGTTCCAGGGCTGTTGATTTTCGGGCTGTGGAGTCTGGTCGCCCGCCGCGCGGGCGGGGGCCTTGGCGGTGGCCTGCTGCGGATCGGAAAAAGCAGAGCGAAGATCTACATGGAAAAGAGCACCGGGGTGCGCTTCGACGACGTTGCCGGGGTCGACGAGGCCAAGGCGGAGCTGCAGGAGATCGTAGACTTCCTCAAGAGCCCGAAGGAGCATGGCCGGCTGGGCGCGCGCATGCCCAAGGGCGTGTTGCTGATGGGGCCTACCGGTACCGGCAAGACATTGCTGGCGCGTGCGGTGGCGGGCGAGGCCGGCGTGGCCTTCTTCTCGATCAGCGGTTCGGAGTTCATCGAGATGTTCGTCGGCGTGGGCGCGGCACGCGTGCGCGACCTCTTCGAACAAGCCCGCGCCAATGCGCCCGCAATCATCTTCATCGACGAGCTTGATGCGCTCGGCAGAGTCCGCACCGCCTTCCCGTTGGCAGGCGGACAGGACGAACGAGAGCAGACGCTCAATCAACTTCTGGTTGAACTCGACGGCTTCGATCCGAGCGTGGGCGTCGTGCTGCTCGCCGCAACCAACCGGCCCGAGACACTGGACCCGGCGCTGCTGCGCGCCGGGCGCTTCGATCGCCAGGTTCTCGTCGACCGGCCCGACCGCTCTGGGCGGGCGGCGATCCTGAAGGTGCACGCGAGGAAGGTTCGCCTGGCTGCCGACGTGGATCTGGACCAGATCGCCGCGCTGACCGTCGGCTTTGCGGGCGCGGACCTGGCCAATGTGGTCAATGAAGCGGCCCTGGTCGCCACGCGGCGCAACGGCGACGCCGTGACGCTGTCGGACTTCACCCGCGCGATCGAACGGATCGTGGCGGGCATCGAGAAGAAGAACCGCATCCTCGGTCCGCGCGAGCGCGAACTGGTCGCCACGCACGAACTCGGCCATGCCCTGACCGCGCTGGCCCTGCCCGGCGTCGACAGGGTGCACAAGGTGTCGATCGTCCCGCACGGCATCGGCGCACTGGGCTACACGCTGCAGCGCCCGTCGGAAGACCGGCACCTCCTGCGGAGGGGCGAGTTGCTCGACAGGCTCGCGGTGCTGCTGGGCGGCCGCGCGGCCGAGTTGCTGGTCTTTGGCGAACCGTCCACGGGCGCGGCCGACGACCTCGTCAAGGCGACGAACCTGGCGCGCGACATGGTGCTGCGCTACGGGATGGACAACGGCCTGGGCCCGGTGGTCTATGCCGAGAGGCACTCGCCGTTTCTGGAGGCACCTGTCGATTCGGTGGCCACGACCACCTCCGCCGCCGCCGGCAGTCAGACCGCCCAGCGCATCGACGATGCCGTGCAGGCCCTGCTGGAGCAGGCAACCGGGCATGCCGTCCAACTGCTGCGCGACCGTCGCCAGGCCCTGGACCGCTGCGTGCGTGCGTTGATGCAGAAGGAAACCCTCGAGGAGTCCGAATTGCTGGCGCTGGTCGAGGCGATCGAACCGCCGGGCGACGCGCCCACGGACAGCGGCGGCGCGGAAGCCGGGCTTGCGCTTGCGCAACGACCCGATCGACTCACGGTTTGAAATCTTCGTGGCCGTCGGCCACCTGAGCAGCGCAAGCTACCTGGTGCATCGCATCCGCGAGGAGATCCTTGAGACGAAACGAGCGGGGTCGAGTTCCCGGGGTGGCGCCGGCCGAGCAGCATCGGCCCGCGGAGCCATCGTCTTCTCGCTGAGGGCTCCTCGGAAGCGGCGGGCATTGCCCAAGCTCGCCACCCATGCGCACTGGCTACTGGATCTTCACCGTGCGGCTGCCGCTGCCTTCGCGCTTGGGCAGGGTGAGGCGCAGCACGCCGTCCTCGAGCTTCGCGACCGCGGCCTTGTCGTCGACGTCCGTGGCCAGCGTGAAGCCGCGCGACACAGAACCGTGATAGGTCTCGCGCACCAGCGAGCGCCCGTGCTTCTCTTCCTGTTCCTTCTTGATCTCGGCGGATATGGAAACATAGTTCCCATCGATCGAGACGCGGATGTCGTCCTTCCTCGCGCCCGGCATCTCGGCGCTGATCAGATATTCCTTTTCGTTCTCGCTGATGTCGACGCGAATGTCCGATGGCAGTGTGTTGTCATCGAGCAGTTGCATCGGACGGGCCCAGCGACGGAACATTTCGGGAAACAGGTTGTCGATTCGATCGAGGCGGGTCAAGGCGTTCATGTGAATCACTCCAGGTGGATGAAAGATGATCGACCCGCTGCCTTTCGAACTGGGTTTGCGAGATCGAATCTTCAGTCTAGGAGCCGCGCTGGCGCAGGTTTTGCGCGGGATCAAATCGCGCCCTTCGACCGCATCCTGTCTTGACCCACGTCAGCGGCCCGCGCTCTGGCGTGGGAGCGCAGGAGCGCCGCTGGATGGCTAGGGCCGCGCCTCCTTCAGGCGCTTTTCGATCTCGGCCAGGCCCAACGAGGTCAGGTCGGCGTTGAACTCCAGGCTGATCTTCTTCTGCAACGGATCGCTGAGCCGGGCCCGGAGTTCACCGAGGAAGGGGTTCGATGCGCAGACCTCGAGGGATTCGAACTTGCGGGCTGCGAGCCCCTGCTCCAGTCGGTCGGCCACTTCGCAGGCGAAATGATGAAGCTCCTTGCGCCGGGCGTCGGTGCGGGGCTCGTAGCGCACGGCGCCGTAGCTGTTGTCCGTGGCTTCCCGGCCGGGCCGGTCCGTTCCCAGTTCGCTGCGCCGCATTCGACTCTCCTCATGGGTCAGGGTCTCCAACGGCACCAACGAGGCCAATGGAAACTCGCGGCTGAAAATCCGCGCCAGCGACGCATTGGCAACAAGGACCCACTGCTGCTTCATGTCAATTCTCCTTCAACGAAATTTCATGGTGCGCGTCCCCCTGCAAGAGGAGTTTGCGCCAGCGCAAAAAGGGGCGCAACAGCTTGGCTGCAATCGTTCGCCGGCAGCGCGGCAGTTGCACTCCGCCGGATGCCTTGACTCAGATCAAGCGGGCTCGGACCGTGATCCCTAGCATTGCCTGCATGCCGGCCTTCAATGAACTCCCGGTGGAGATCCACCATGCCGCGAGGGAGGTCGATTTCCTGCTGGTCGGCGGCGGCCTGGCCAGCGCGACCGCGGCCGAGGCGCTGCGCATCGAGGGGGCCAAGGGCTCCATCGTCATCGTGGGCGCGGAGAGCCGGCTTCCCTACCACCGGCCCCCGTTGTCGAAGCGCATTCTCCTATCCGACGGGCCGCGCGAGCCGCCCCTGGTGCTGAAGGAGGCCGACTGCCTTGCCCATGGCATCGAGGTGTTGCGCGGGACGAGGGCGATCGCATTGCAGCCGCGCGATCACCTCGTCCTCACCGACCCTGCGGGCGCCCTGCGCTACGGCAAGCTGCTGATCGCCACCGGCGCCAGGCCGGTGCACCTGGCCGTGCCCGGCGCGGAGTTGCCGGGCATTCACTACCTGCGCAACATCGAGGACGCCCTGGCCATCCACGCGGCGGCTCGAAAGGGCCACCGGGTCGTGGTGATCGGGGCGAGCTTCATCGGCATGGAGGTGTCCGCGGCATTGAAGCAGAAGGGTCTCCATGTCACGCTGCTGGCGCCGCAGGGCGAGGTCCTGACCTCGCTCCGGGCACCCTCCATCAGCCATTTCTTCCGCGAGCGCCATGCGGAGCACGGCGTCGAAGTGCTGGCCGCCGGGGTGGTGGCGCTGGAGGGCGGCAAGCGGGTCGAGGCGGTGCGAACCTCCGACGGCCGTCGGCTGCGCTGCGACTTCGTCGTCGCCGGCATTGGCGTGACGCCGGACATCGACTTCCTTGCCGGCAGCGGCATCCTGACGGGCGATGGCATCGTCGTCGACGACCACCTGCGCACGAGCGATCCCGACGTCTTCGCGGCCGGCGACGTGGCCGCGTTCCCCGATCCCGTCTTCGGGGTCCGCCGGCGTGTCGAGCACTGGGACAATGCCGTCAAGCAGGGCAGGCTCGCGGCCAGGAACATGCTGGGGCAGGGCCTGCCCTACGACGAAGTCTCGACCTTCTTCTGCGACGTGTTCGACACCAGCTTCCAGTTCCTGGGCCTGCCCGACGGCGCCACCGAGCACCTCGAGATCGGGTCTCCCGACGCCCGCAGCTGGGCCTTGATGTACCTGCGCGACGAGGTCCCGCGGGCACTGTTCACCTCCGGGCGACCCGCGAGCGAGACGCACGCGATCAGGGCCTTGATCCGCTATCGCACCCACATCGGCCGCTTTCGGTCCAGGCTGGCCGATCCGAGCTTCTCGCTGACGCGGATCCCGAGCCAGACGGTGCTGATCCTGCAAGGCGGCGGCGCCATGGGCGCCTTCGAGTGCGGCGTCGTGCAGGCGCTCGAGCAGAAGGGAATTCACCCCGATGTCGTTGCCGGCGTGTCGATCGGCGCCTTCAACGGCGCGATCATCGCGTCTCACCCGCAGCATGYCGCGCAGGCCCTGGAGGCGTTCTGGCACGACCTCGCGATGATGACGCCGGCGTTGCCTGACGAGCGCGGGCGGCGGCTGCTGTCCTCCGCATCGGCCCTGGCGTGGGGCGTCCCGGGCTTTCTCCGGCCGCGCTGGATGCCGCCGAACAACCTGTTGCTCGACGCCGTCACCTGGACCTCGTTCTACGATTCGGCTCCCGCCAAGGTGCTGCTCGGGCGCTACGTGGACTTCAGCACCCTGCACGCGAGCCCGGTGCGCCTGCTGATGAGCGCCGTGGATGTCGAAAGCGCCGAACTCAGGATCTTCGACAGCTACGTGGACGAACTCACGGCCGATCATGTCGTCGCCAGCGGCAGCCTCCCGCCCGGGTTGCCCTGGACCACCATCGCGGGCCGGCACTACTGGGACGGCGGCATCGTCAGCAACTCGCCGCTGGAGCTGGTCGTCGAGCGTTGCGGCGCGTCGGGCAAGCAGATCTTCGTCGTCGACCTGTTCGCAACCCACAGGCCGCTGCCCCGGAACATGATGGATGTCTTCATGCGGCGCGACGAGATCGCCTACGCCGAGCGCGTGCGCCGCACCAGCACCGAAGAGGCGATCGTGAGCGACTTTCGCAAGCTGGTGGAGGAGATCCTCGATCGGGTGGAGCCAGCCGTGGCGGCGCAGGTCCGGCAACAGCCGCGCTATATGGAGCTGATGGGGGCCGAGGCTTCGCTCGACATCACGCGCATCGTGCGCGAGGGCGCGGCCGACGAGCCGGCCTCGGGCGACTTCGACTTTTCGCTGGCCTCGATCCGCGCCCACATCATGGACGGCCACGCGCAGGCCATGCGGGTGCTGGAAGCTTCGGGACCGCCGGCGCGCCGAACGCCGCCGCTTCGACGCTGAGCCATCGGCCGGCTGCAACGCAAGCGCGCATCGTCGGCTTGACGGGTATCAAGGCACCCGGCCGGTCGCGCGCCTAGGCTGTGGGGACATCGAATCCAGGAGTGACCCATGACCTCGCGCGACATTGTTCTCTGTCATCCCGTGCGCACTGCCATCGGAACCTACGGTGGCAGCCTCAAGGACGTGCCTGCCCCCGACCTCGGTGCGGTGGCCGTGCGGGAAGCCCTCAGCCGGTCCGGCTTGCCTGTCGACAAGGTGCAGACCCTGGTGATGGGCAACGTGATCCAGGCGGGCGTGAAGATGAATCCTGCGCGCCAGGCCGGCATCGCGGCCGGATTGCCGGTCGAGGTACCGGCGCTGACGGTCAACCGCGTCTGCGGCTCGGGTGCGCAGGCGATCGTCRGCGCTGCGCTGGAGGTCTGGTCCGGCATGGTCGACTGCGCCATCGCCGGCGGCATGGAGAACATGGACCGAGCGCCCTATCTGCTGCCGCAGGGGCGATGGGGCGCGCGCATGGGCGACGTCACGCTGTTCGACAGCATGCTGCACGACGGCCTCAACGACGCGTTCAGCGGCCAGCATGCGGGCTGGCACACCGAGGAACTCGTGGAGGCCCGCGGCATCTCCCGCGCGGATCAGGATCGCTGGGCCTTTCGCTCCCAGCAGCGCTTCTCGGCGGCGCAGGCCGCCGGCTTCTTCGAGGCCGAGATCGCGCCGGTCGAGGTGCCGACGCGCAAGGGAACAGAGCGCTTCGCCAGGGACGAGCACAACCGTCCCGACACCACGGCCGAGTCGCTGGCCCGGCTGAAGCCCGCGTTCCGGAAAGACGGAACCATCACCGCCGGCAGTGCGCCGGGCCTGAACTCGGGCGCCGCGGCGATGCTCGTGGCCGAGCATCAATGGGCCGAGAAGAACTTCCTCAAGCCGATGGCGCGGCTGGTGTCCTACGGGATCGGCGCCGTCGAGCCGGCGTTCTTCGGCCTCGGCCCGGTGCCGGCCGTGCGCCAGGCACTGGCGCGCGCGGGGTGGTCGGCGGGCGACGTGCAGCGCGTGGAGATCAACGAGGCCTTTGCCGCCATCACGCTGGCGTGCCTGCGCGAGCTCGGGTTCCCGGAGGAGGTGGTCAACGTCGAGGGCGGCGCCATCGCGCACGGCCACCCCATCGGCGCCACCGGCGCGGTGCTGGCGACACGGCTGATCCACTCGATGGCCCGCGACGGTCTCAAGCGCGGTGTCGTCACGCTGTGCATCGGCGGCGGCCAGGGCATCGCGTTGGCGATCGAGTCGCTCTGAGTCCCCGCGGCATGCTCGTCTTTTCGCTCGAGCCCGCCGATCCCTTCGGAAGCGCACTTGCCGGTGCGTTGGGCGTCCCGCTGTCGCCGCACGAGGAGCGGGTGTTCGACGATGGCGAGCGCAAGCTGCGGCCGCTGGTCGATCCCCGGGGTGCCGATGCCTACGTGGTGGCCGGACTGCATGGCGGTCCGCAGGACAGTCCCCACGACAAGATCTGCCGGCTCCTGATGTTCATCGGGGCACTCAAGGACCATGGCGCCGCGCGCGTGACTGCAGTCGTTCCCTACCTCGCCTACGCGCGCAAGGACCTGCGGACCAAGCCCCATGACCCCCTGGGACTGCGCTACGTGGCGCAATGGCTGGAATCGGCCGGCATGGCGCAGATCATCGTGCTCGAAGCGCACAACGTCGCCGCATTCCAGAATGCCTTCCGCTGTCCTACGATCCACCTGGCCGCTCACCCCGCCTTCCGCTCGATCGCACAGGCGATTGCGCGACAGGGGCCGGTGGCCGTGGCTTCGCCGGACCCGGGGGGCGTCAAGCGGGCGCTGCTGTGGCGCGAGGCGCTGGAGGACGAATTGCGCGAGCCGGTGCGTTTTGCCATGCTCGACAAGCGCCGCAGCGCCGGCGTGCTGAGCACTGGGCATCTGGTCGCGGGTGACGTCGCCGGCGCGACGGTGCTCCTGCTCGACGACCTGATCGCCGCCGGCAACACCATGCAGCTCGGCGCCGCCGCGCTCCGTCGGGCCGGTGCCAGGGCGGTGGTCGCATTCGCGGCCCACGGTCTTTTCGTCGGTAGCGCGGCGCAGACGCTGGCGTCCGACGACCTGTCGCGGCTGATCGTCACCGACAGCGTGCCGCCGTTCCGGCTGCCGGAGAGCGGGCCGGTTCGCGACAAACTGGAAATCGCTTCGGTCGTACCGCAGTTCGCCGAAGCGGTGAGCACGAGCCACGCGGCATGGGCGCACCGTGGCTCAGGCCTTCACGTGCCGCTCCAGGAGGTCGAGGGCAGCGTCGGCATGGGCCAGGTAGCGCGAGGCCTGGGGTAGCCACTTGCACGGCGTGCGAACTTCGGGGTCGAGCAGGTGCGCGGCGCTCAGTCTTGCGCGCAGCAACGCGCGCAGCGCCGTATGGAGAATCGGGATTTGTGGCGCGGGCGTGTCCTGCAGCCCCGAGCTCAGGCCCGCCCGGAGCTGCGGTCCCACCAGGGGATCCCCGCACATCGCGCATTCGAGTCCCAGGTAGGACAGTTCGTCGAAGGGATCGACCTCGCGCAACCGATCGTCGAATTCGAGGGCGTCGATCACGACCGGTGGCTGGACCAGCGCGACATGCTCGGGCCGCAGGTCTCCGTGCCCGTCGACGATGCGGGCGTCGGCGACGCGCCGGCGCAGCAGGCCCTGGTGTTGAGTGATGGCGTGGTCTGCGCGGTCGATCAGTTCGCGCACCCGGGGCAGGCCGAATTCCAGGCGCTCGAGCACCCTGCGACTGGCGACCAGTTCGTCGCGCATGCGCTGGACGTAGTCGGACTCGTCGACCCGCGCGCGCGCTGCGCTGCGGTAGAAGGGAACCAGGATCCCGAGCATGGCGTCGATGTCCGCCGGACGCAGCTCGCCGCGTCCGATCACCTGGTCGAGCATGCGTTCCGCAGGCAGCCGCTGCATGACGACGATCCAGTCGACGATGCTGCCGCCGGTCTCCGACAGCCTGTCTTCGGACACGGCGCGAAGCGCCCCGCCGTTCATCCTCAGGGCGAGCAGGCCGAGATAAACCTGCGGCGCCAACCGCCGGTTGAGCCGCATCTCCTGCCGGGCATTGCGTTCACGCGCCTCGACCGAGGAGAAGTCCAGGAAGGGGTAGCGCACCGGCTTCTTCAGTTTCAGCACCTGCCGCTCGCCGATCAGGACCCAGGACATGTGGGTCTCGATGCGGCGCACGGCACCGCTGGAGCCGTCTGGGGAGAGCACCGCCTCGAGGCAGCGCAACCGGTCTTCCGTGCCGGGCATGGTCTCGGGCGTTTCCATGCGTGATCCTGGGGGCGTTCAATGGGGCGCGGCATTCAGTTGCTGCGCCAGCGCGCGGCTTGCCGGCGATATGTCCACGCCGACCGGCGTCGAGGCCGGCTGCAGGGTGCGCACAGCATCCGGCAGGAGGCTGATCTGGTGCACGTGGTAGGCCCGCGATTCCTGCAGAGTCGGCGACGAGCTGACGCGCCAGCCGCCGCGCATGCAGGGGCACAGGAGGGCCTCGCCCCGGCGAGGCTCGTCGTCGAGTTGCACAACATCGCGTTCGATGCGACCGTCGGCGCCCAGTTGTCGGACCACCTGCTTGATGCCGGGCCAGGTTGCCTTGCCTTCAGACCGCTTGCGGCGCGCCACGCCGTCGCTGTCGATGCGCACGCCGGCCGGTGCGATGCCGTCCCGACGCAGCGCGGGAACGAGCTCGATCAGCTTGACGACGGCCGTGGCCGTCATCTCTTCCTCGAGATAGGCCTGCAACATCGTGAGCTGGTACGGATCGGTCAGGAGGGCCGTCATCGCCGAGTCCTCGCATTCAGGCCCAGCGCCCATTGCTTCGCTTTGGCAATGCCGATCCGGATCGCCTTGCCGTCATCGCAGCCCTCGGCGAGCAGCGCGTTCGCGATCTCGACCGCCTTGAGCCGCACCACAGGCGTCAAACGGCGCATCGAGGCGGGGTAGCGATCGGGTGTCCAGGGCATCAATTGCTCCGCGTCATGACCAAGATTTGCGACTGCTCAGGTTTGATGCGCTTCAAGAGTTTCATGCTCCATCTCCTGCCCTGATCTTCGACGGCCCCGCTACGTCGCTTCGGCGTTGTGCGTTGGTTGTCACGGAAATCCCTTCGTGGAAGTCGAGACGGCCCCCGCGCTGTGACACGGAGACTGCGTCGGTGGGCGAAATCGGGCGCTTGCCTCGCTCAGCAGTCGGATCGCGTCTTCGTCCTCGACTTGTCCAAACGATCGGTAGAACTGTCCGACCGCCTGAAAGTCCTCAGGAACCTGCAGGCACACGAGCTCATCGGCGAAGGGGCGCACCAGGTCCAGGCTTTCAGCGGAAGCGACCGGTACTGCGCAGACCAGCCTGGCAGGCTTGCGCGCACGCACTGCGTGCAATGCGGCCATCATTGTGGCGCCGGTCGCAAGGCCATCATCGACCACGATGACAATGCGGCCTGCTGCCTCGATCGGAGTCCGATCGGGCGTATACCGCCTGCGCCGGTCCCTTAGGAGGTCCAGCTGGCAGCGCTTTTCTTCTTCGATGTAGGCCTCGCTCGCGCCAGCCGATCGAGCGTACGGAGCGACATACGCCCAGCCACTCTCGTCGATCGAGCCGATGGCGAATTCCGGCGACGATGGCGCCCTCAGCTTTCGGACGAGAACGACGTCGAGTTCACCTTCCAGCCGATGGGCAAGAAGATTGCCTATTTCGAGGGCGCCGCGAGGGATGGCCAGAATCAATGGGTGGTGGCCTCGCCATGACTGCAACGCCTGCGAGAGCCTTTCGGCGGCATCGTGTCGATCTGCGAAGCGCATGGTGTCAAGCTCCTGGATGTTCTCGAGGCTTCAATTTTGTCCGGTCGCACTGCAGGGACTTCAGGCAATGTGCCGTGTCGTTTCGCATTGCGCCCGGGGCAGGCGCCCCAACCGTTTTTCGACGGCGAGGACGTCGCGGGTGATCTTGAGCAGCGTGTCCGGCGTCACGCTCATGGCATCGATGCCGAGCTCGACCAGGTGTGCGGCGACGTCCGGGTAGTCCGAGGGCGCTTGGCCGCAGATGCCCACGTGGCGGCCGTTGCGCCGTGCGCCCTCGATGGTCTGGCGGATCATGGCCTGCACGCCGTCGTCGCGCTCGTCGAAGTCGAAGGCCACGATGCGGGAGTCGCGGTCGACCCCCAGCACGAGCTGCGTCAGGTCGTTGGAGCCGATCGAGAAGCCGTCGAAGAGACGGGCGAAGGCGTCGATCTGGATCACGTTGTTCGGGATCTCGCACATCACGTAGATCTCCAGGCCGTCGACGCCGCGCCGCAGGCCGTGGGTGGCCATCGCGTCGAGCACCCGCTCGGCCTCCTGGATGCGGCGACAGAACGGGATCATCAGCTTGACGTTCACGAGTCCCATTTCTTCACGGACCCGCTTCATGGCGGCGCATTCGAGCGCGAAGCCCTCCGCATAGGCCGGGTGCGTGTAGCGTGAGGCGCCCCGAAATCCGATCATCGGGTTCTCCTCCTTCGGCTCGAACCCACTGCCGCCGAGGAGGCTGGCGTACTCGTTGGTCTTGAAATCGGACATCCGGACGATCACCGGTTTCGGATAGAAGGCCGCGGCGATCATGCCGACGCCTTCGGACAGTTCGCGCACGAAATAGTCCGCCGGCCGATCGAAGGATCGCGTGAGCCGCGCGATCTCGGCGCGCACCGCCGGATCGTCCACCTTCTCCGGATGCACCAGGGCCATTGGATGGACCTTGATGTGCTCTGCGACGATGAATTCCATCCGTGCCAGGCCGACGCCGTCGTTGGGCAGCAAGGCCGTCTGGAAAGCGCTGTCGGGATTGCCCAGATTGACCATCAGATGCGTCTGCGGGCGTGCGAGCGCCGACAGCTCGACGCTGGTCTTGTCGAACGGTACCGCGCCCGGGTAGACGTGGCCTTCGGCGCCCTCGGCGCAGGACACGGTGATCGGGTCGCCCGTGCGGATCGTGGCCGTCGCACCGTCGCAGCCGACGACCGCGGGGATGCCCAGTTCGCGCGCCACGATGGCCGCATGGCAGGTGCGTCCGCCGCGGTTGGTGACGACCGCGGCCGCGATCTTCATGACCGTGCCCCAGTCCGGCATCGTGGTGTCGGCGACCAGGACCTCCCCGGGCTTGAACTGCCCCAGCGCCAGCACGTCGGAGACGACGCGCGCCTTGCCGGTCGCAATCGACGAGCCGACGGCCCGCCCGGCAAGCAGCGGCCGGGGCGGTGCATCGAGGCGGTACTCGTCGACGCGATTCAGCGGCTTTTGCGATGCCACCGTCTCCGGACGGGCCTGAACGATGTAGATCAGGCCGTCGAGCCCGTCCTTGGCCCATTCGATGTCCATCGGAGTCGGCTGCCCTGCGCGGCGACTGTAGTGGTCCTCGATCGCGACCGCCGCCTCGGCCAGCGCCAGCACGTCGGCGTCGCCGATGCAGTAGCGCGCCTGGTCTTCCGGGGGCGTGGGCAGGTTGCAGGTCGTCTCGCGGCCCGCGGCCTTCGAATACACCAGCCGCATCTCCTTGCTGCCGAGCTTGCGCCGCAGGACGGTGCGGTGGCCGAGCTTCAGGGTCGGCTTGAAGACATAGAACTCGTCGGGGTCCACGGTGCCCTGGACGACGTTCTCGCCCAGCCCGTAGGCGCCGGTGATGAAGACGACATCCCGGAATCCGCTGTCGGTGTCGAGCGTGAACATGACCCCGCTGGCGGCGCGATCCGAACGCACCATCTGCATCACGCACACGGACTGAAGGACCCTGAAGTGGTCGAAGCCGTTGTCGACCCGGTAGGCGATGGCGCGGTCCTTGAACAGGCTGGCGAAGCAGAGGCGAACGGCGTCCAGCAGGCGCGCCTCGCCGGAGATGTTCAGGAAGGACTCGTGCTGCCCGGCGAAGCTGGCGGTCGGGAGGTCCTCGGCGGTGGCGGAACTGCGCACGGCCACCGTCATGTCGGCGCCATACTCCGTGCGCAGTTGCGCGTAGGCCGCGCGGATCTCGCGCACCACGTCGTCGGGCAAAGGCGCCGAATAGACGATCTCGCGCGCAAGCCGTGCCCGCCGGGCCAGATCGTCGACGTTCTCGACGTCCAGGCCCGCCAGGGCTTCCTTGAGACGCGGCAGCGCATCGGCAGCCTCGAGCGTGCGGCGGTATGCGTCCGCGGTGATCGCGAATCCGTTGGGTACGCGAACGCTGCCTGGGCGCAAGGCGCTGAACAACTCCCCGAGCGATGCGCTCTTGCCTCCCACCATCGGCACATCATCCGCACCGAGTTCGGAGAACCAGCGGATATGGATCGCGTCAGCGGGCATGAGCGTCTCCTTGTGCCAGAGCGCGACTGCGCCCGAACAGATTCGACGCTAAGCCCGACTCCCTCGAACGATCTTGATCTCGCGCAAGCCGCTCGCCGCAGCGGCTCAATGCGGATTTGTTGATCTGAAGCAAGACCTTGTCGCCGAGTCGGTACGACAGTGTTTGTTGGCGCCAGGCTGATGTTGTCGAATAGCAGGAGATGAGCCATGAGCAGCGATGCGATCTATTGTTTCGATAGGGCGTGTGTTCTGTTCGCGATCTACCCCGAGGGAAGAACCGGCCTCCGCGTCGTGGCCGAGATATCGGAAGATGCCCTGCGCGACGTATTCGGAGCACACGGCGGCGGGGACAGCCTCGTCGACGCCTGCCGGAGTCATTTCGATGCGATCGAGGCGGCGGCGCTGCGGCACTACCGCGAGGACCCCGTGAAACCCGTGATGCTGGAGGTGGGCGACTTCGTGTTTCCGGCGTTCCCGGCGATCGATGCCGTCATTTGAGCGCTTGCCGCTCGAGCGCTTCGACAGCAAGGATCACGCGGATGCGTCGATGCAGGCCTTGTTCGGCGGTCGCGCTGCCGTCGATGGGTACGAGGATGCGTTGGTACATGATTCTGGCTTTGGGGGCCGCGTCATGAAGTCGGTCAATGCGGCGCCGGGACGGAGCTCCAGCCGGCCGTGCCCGTCACGGGGAAGCGCAAGGGCAGGGGCTTCGGCGCGGGCGGGGCGGTGTTCGTTTCTGCCACTTCCCTCTGGATGCCGCTGCGGATCACCCTCGCCAGGCCGGCGAGCTCCTTGGCGCATTCGTCCATCAGGTCGTCCAGCGAGACGATGCCGGTGACATGCTTGGCACTGTCGATCACCAGCGCGCGCCTGACGCCATGGGATTCCATCACGGCGATGGCGGCGGAGACGTCGGCCTCCTCGGGCACGCTCGCGAGCTTGTCGCTGGCCAGCTCGCCGACCTGGATGCCGTTGGCATTCAGGCCGCGCGCCAGTACATCGACCACCAGGTCGCGGTCGGTGACGATGCCGGTCACGCAGTCGCCTTCGGGCGTTTGGCTGGTGACGATCAGCGCGCCGACATGCTGATCGCGCATCAGGCCCGCGGCCTGGACCAGGGTGCTGGCGCTGTCCACGGCAACCAGGCGCCGCGTGCAGATGGAACCGATGTTCATTCGAATCTCCTTCAACGATGGAACACTGATGCGCATCGAAGCCACCCCGCCCCCCTGCGCACGAGGCGAACTGAAAAGAGAAGGCCCGCCATCCCTTGCAGAGCGGCGGGCCTCGGTGAAGGTCCCCACCTTTGCGCCGTGGCGCGCGAGCGGTCTGAGGTTGCCTTCACTCCACGACATCGGGCTGATGCCGCGAACTCCCCCTGCGGGGGAACCCTCACTTTTCACCTCCGGCACCTGGGTGTTTCGCCAAGCCTCCATTGGTTTGTTCACTGTAGTCGCGCTTGCGCGAAAGGGCTTGACTTGGATCAAGGCAATGCCCGTGTCTTTCAAGCGATGGGATGAAGGTGCTCGACGAACCATGCGCCGGCCAGCCCGGCGACGACCTCCAGGGCGCCTGCCTCCTCGAAGAGATGCGTGGCGCGCGGCACGACCTCGAGACACTTTTCGCAGCGCAGGCGCCCGAGGGCCGCGCGATTCATCGCCAGGACCTCGGTGTCCGACCCGCCCACGATGAGCAGGGTCGGCGCCAGAACCGCGTCCAGGGCGTCGCCGGCGAGATCGGGACGCCCGCCGCGCGAGACGACGGCTTGCACGAGCTCCGGGCGCTGCGCCGCGGCGACCAGCGCGGCGCCCGCACCCGTGCTCGCACCGAACAGGCCGATGGGCCGGTTGTGGGAGGACAAGGCATCGAGCGCGTCCATCACCCGTTGCGCAAGCAAGGGAATGTCGAACACGTTGACGCGGTTCTCGGCCTCGTCGGAGGTGAGCAGGTCGAACAGCAGGGTGCTCAGCCCCCTGCGCTGCAGTGCGCGGGCGACCTGGATGTTGCGGCGGCTGCGGCGACTGCTGCCGCTGCCGTGCGCGAAGACGACGATGCCGCGCGGCGGCTCGACCAGGCACAGTTCGCCTTCGAGCTTGTTCGGGCCGATGGCCATCCGGATGAGGTTCGGCAAGAGAGGCCTCCTTGGTCACAGTCCGAAGGGGTAGGTGTCCGGCAGCCCCTCGATCGTCTCGGTTCCGAGCGGCGTGACGGCGCGAGTCTGGTCCAGCCAGATGTACTCGTCGAATTGCCGGGTGAGCACGGCCTGGAAGTAGTGGCTCTGCAATTCGGTCTCGGGCCGGTAGAGCACGCCGATGGCACGCTCCAGCCGTGGCTGCGACAAGCCTGCCACCACCTCCCCGGACGCCGGACCGCGCAGCGGCAGGATGAAGTTCGCGACCTTCGATTCATGGCAAAGGCGCTCGTAGCTTCCGGCCATCGAGGCGCGCACCGGCTTGACCTCCATCGGCCCGTCCCAGTCGGATGCGGCCGCGACGGTTCCGGTGTGCGTCCCGAATCCGATCAGGCAGGCGCCGGCGCCGAACTCGACCCGGCACAGCTGCCCGATGTTGTGCTCGCCGCGCCGGGACATTTCGGTGGCCCTCGCATCGCCGACGTGCGAGTTGTGCGCCCAGACGATGGCCTTGCTCTGCGGTCCGTGATAGTCCAGCAGCCTCTGCAGGGTCTCGAACATGTGGCTGTCGCGCAGGTTCCAGGAAGCGCGCGAGCCGTAGTACATCGAGCGGTAGTAGCGCTCCGCATTGGCGACGAGGCGGGCGTTCTGCACGGCGTCGAGAAAGCGCTCGCCGTCCTGCGAGGCGTAGCGCTGCTCCCGGATCAGCAGGTCGCCCAGCATCGCGACCACTTCGGGCTCGCAACTGAGATACCGGTCGTTCAGCGCCGCATGGCCGTAGCTGGCCGGGTCCGACTGCCAAGGCGTCAGGCATCCATAGCGTCGGCGGGCAATTCCCGCCGTGGGGGGATCGACGTCTTCCAGGTAGCCGACCACCGAATGGATCGAGTTGTAGAGACTGTAGAGGTCGAGGCCATGGAATGAGACCCGGTCGCCCTCGGCGAGCCCGGCATTGCGGGCGCGAAGCCATTCGACAAAAGTGCGGACTTCTTGGTTGCGCCACATCCACGCCGGGAACCGGGCGAAGGCCGACCATCGCGAAGGGCGGTGACCGGCATGGCGCACGTAGCGGTCGATGCGGGCCGCATCCGGCCAGTCGGCCTCGATGGCGATGAAGTCGAAGTGCTTGCCTTCGATCAGTTCGCGCGAAATGCGCTCGCGCATCCGATAGAACTCCGAGCTGCCGTGGGTCGCCTCGCCGAGCAGCACGACGCGGGCGTCGCCGATGCGATCGAGCAAAGGCGCCAGTTCCGCGGATTCAACCGCCTCGAACCGCTCACACGCGCCCGCAATGGCCTCCGCCAGGCGCGCGTCCGCCGATCCGGCCGGGGGCTGCCTTTCCTCACGGGTCCGAAACCGCACGGCATCCCTGTCCAGCGGTGCGATCCTGACATCCGCGATGTCCTCGATCGCGTAGAGGTCGGGCCCTGTGCGCGTCAGGCGAATCAGTTCCCGAACGGCCGGATCGGTGCCAGCCGATACCACCATGCGTCCACCGATCGCAAGCTGGGGCTTCAGCGCCCCGATGAATTCCGCACCGTCCGGATTCACGAAGATCGCGTCGAAGGGCCCATGCTCCGGCAAGCCCCGATTGGCGTCGGCGTGCACGATCTGCACGTGCGGACATCGCAGGCTGTGCAGGATGGCCGCCGCCTTCGCCGCCAATGCGGCGTTCGATTCGACGCTGTAGACCCTGGAGGCGAGCCGGCAGAGCACGGCCGTCGCGTAACCCGATCCGGTGCCGATCTCGAGGACCCTCGCATGCCCCCCGATCGACAGCGCCTCGGCCATGAGCGCGACGAGATAGGGCTGAGGGAGGGTTCGCTCCCCGTCGAGCTTCAGCGCAGCGTCCTCGTAGGCGAACTCCTGCAGCGGCGCAGGCAGGAAGACCTCGCGAGGCACTGCGCGCATCGCCTCGAGCACCTCTTTGGCGCGCACGCCCCGGCCTGCAATCTGATCCTCCACCATGGCGACGCGAAGCCGCCCGAAGTCGATGTTCGACAAGATGTCTCCTGCTGCCCGGAACAGTTTGATTCCGGACTTCAAGCGCTGGTTTGCGCTGGCTCAAACGCCTGCCACGTCGCACGGAGCCGGGACGCGCAAGAGGAGGGGCTTTGCCCCTTGATGCAGGTCAAGGGCCGCGATGTTGCCGTGCCTACGATGAAAGCATCCTTCAACCGGTAGTCCATCCACGAAAGGCCGATCCATGAACGATACGACGCAGAACCTCGGGGCGCCGGAGCAGAAATTCGGCTCTCCAGCGGTGATGAGCGAGACCCTTCACAAGCTTCGTGCGCTGCTCGACGACCTGCAGGGCAATGCGCTGCACAAGGCACGCGATGCGGCGCGAAGCACCGACCAGGTCGTGCACCATCACCCCTACAGCGCCATCGGCATCGCGGCGGCCGTGGGCCTCGTCATCGGCTTCCTCGCCACGCGACGTTGAGGCGTTTTTTTTCGCGTGTCGGACACTGCCGTCAGGCCGGCCGCGTCGGCCAGACCCGAGGTGACACCGGCGCGCTTGACGTCGGTGATCCAGGCGCTGTTGCATGAACTGCGCGGCGATGAGGCCGCGCCACCGAATCTGGACGATGATCTGCAGCGCATGCTTGGCATAGACAGCCTGGCGCGGATGGAACTGATGCTGCGGCTCGAGCAGGCGTTCGACGTGCGCATGCCCGAAGGCGCGATGGAGGCCGCGCAGACGCCGCGCGACCTGTTGCGCGCGCTGGCCGCGGCCCCGCCGCGCAGCAGCACCCGTCCTGCCACGCCCGCCGCGGCTGGCTCGGCGCCGCTCGGAATCGGCGCCGATATTCCGTACCGGGCGCAGACACTGCTGGATGTCCTGCAATGGCATGCCGACAGGGCCGGCGCGCGGCGCCATGCCGTGCTGTTGCGAGACGACCAGGCGCCGCAGGAACTCGACCACACCGCATTGCTCGAGCACGCACGTGCGATGGCTGCGGCGCTGCAGCGCGAGGGCGTTGCGCCCGGCGAGGCGGTTGCGCTGATGTTGCCCACCGGCCTGGCGTTCCTGGAGTGCTTCATGGGCATCTTGCTGGCGGGCGGCGTCCCGGTCCCGATCTACCCCCCGTTTCGCGCCTCGCAGATCGAGGATCACCTGCGTCGCCAGGCACACATCCTGGCCAACGCGCAGGCGGTGCTGCTGATCAGCGACGAGCGCGCGCTGCCGGCGGCCCGCATCCTGCGAGCGGGCGCTCCCGACCTGCGCGCGGTGCTGACCGTGGATCGACTGCGCGCGCCGGGCGGATCGTGGCGCCCCGTGGTGCGCGGCGCCCAGGACACGGCCCTGATCCAGTACACGTCGGGCAGCACCGGCCAACCCAAGGGCGTCGTGCTGACGCATGCCAATCTCCTGGCCAACATCCGGGCCATGGGCCAGGCCGTGAAGGCGGGGCCCGGCGACGTCTTCGTGAGCTGGCTGCCGCTGTACCACGACATGGGCCTGATCGGCGCCTGGCTGGGCAGCCTCTACCACGGCGCGCCGCTGGTGTTGATGTCACCGCAGGCCTTCCTCGGTCGGCCGTCGCGCTGGTTGCGCGCGATCAGCGAGCACCGCGCGACGCTGAGCGCGGCGCCGAACTTCGCGTACGAGATCCTCGCGACGAAGGTGCCGGACGACGAGCTGCAGGGCCTGGACCTGAGCCATTGGCGAGCCGCGATGAACGGCTCCGAGCCGGTGCACGCGACGACGCTGGCGATGTTCCGCGAACGCTTCGAACGATTCGGCTTCGACCGGCGCGCGATGATGCCCGTCTACGGCCTCGCCGAAAGCGGTGTCGGCCTGGCCTTTCCGCCGCTGGGCCGCGGGCCCAGGATCGACCTCATCGATCGGCGGGCGCTGCATGACGACGGGCGCGCCGAGCCGGTCGACACCGAGCGGCCGGACGCGATGCGCGTGGTCGGCTGCGGCATGCCCCTGGCTGGCCACGAGTTGCGCGTCGTGGACGGGCACGGCGCGGAGCTGCCCGACAGGCAGGAGGGCCGGATCGAGTTCCGTGGGCCTTCGGCCACGACCGGCTACTTTCGCAATCCCGAGGGCAACAAGGCGTTGTTCAAAGGCGATTGGCTCGACTCGGGCGACGTCGGCTATGTCGTGGATGGCGAGATCTTCCTCACCAGCCGGGTGAAGGACCTGATCATCCGGGGCGGCCACAACATCCATCCCTATGACCTCGAGGAAGTGGTCAGTGCGTTGCCGGGTGTCCGGCGCGGCTGCGTCGCGGTGTTCGGGGCCACCGATCCACACAGCCGCAGCGAGCGCGTCGTCGTGCTGGCGGAGACCCGCCTGGAGGCGCCGGCGGCCCGGGGAGGGTTGCGCGACCGGATTGCGCAACTGTCGATCGAGGTGCTGGGCCTGCCTGCCGACGACATCGTGCTGGCCCCGCCGCACGCGGTCCTCAAGACTTCCAGCGGAAAGATCCGGCGCGCGGCGTGCCGCAGCCTGTATGAGCAGGGCAAGCTTGGCCAGTCGCGGCCCGGCGTCGCGTGGCAGCTGGCGAAGCTGTGGCTCGACGCCTTGCAGCGGCGCGTGCGCGAACCGGTGCGGCAGGTTGCGTCCGCGCTCTTCGCCGGCTGGCTGTGGGCGGTGTTCGGGGTCGGGGCCGCCCTGGCGGCAGCCGCGGCACTGCTGCCCGCACAGGCGCTGCGCAAGCGGATCGCGCGTGCCATCGCGCGGGTCGGCTTGCGAGTTTGCGGATTGCCGATCCATGTCGAGGGTTCCGCGACTTTGGTCGGCGGCCCCTGGATCATCGTGTCCAACCATGCCAGCTACCTCGACTGGCTGCTGCTCACCGCGGTCCTGCCGGCCCGGGCATGCCTCGTGGCGAAGCGAGAGCTCGCACAGTCGGCGCCCTTGAAGTGGATGCTCGAGCGCATGGGTGTGCGCTTCGTCGAGCGCGACGACGTGCACGCCAGCGTCGAAGACGCCAGGCGCCTGGTGCAGGCGGYCAAGGAGGGCGAAAGCCTGGTGTATTTCCCGGAAGGCACGCTCGCCCGAGCGCCCGGCCTGCGCCCGTTCCACATGGGCGCCTTCGTCGCCGCGGCGCAGGCGGGCGTCAAGGTCGTGCCGGTCAGCCTGCGTGGCACGCGATCGGTGTTGCGCGATGGATCGTGGTGGCCGCGCCGCAGCCCGATCTCGGTTCAGGTGCACGAGCCATTGGGCGCCGAGGGAGACAGCTGGTCGGACGCGGTGCGTCTGCGCGACCGGGCGCGCGAGCAGATCGCCCAGGGCTGTGCGGAGCCTGTGACTTCGGGATGAGCCGCGATTGTTGATCTGGCGCAAGGGGGCGGCCGAAGCCGCCGCGCAGACTGCGCGCCAGGAGCCGCCATGGAAGGACCTGCCCTCATCCGCAAGACCGCCCGGGATTGCCGCCTGCCGCCCAACCTGGTCGACTACGAGGCCGAATGCCGAGCCTTCAGCTGGGATGCGGCCCGCGCCGCCTTGCAGGGCCTTCCCGGTGGCGGTCTCAACATGGGCTTCGAGGCCGTCGACCGGCATGCAGCCGGCCCGTTGAGGGACCGGACGGCCCTGCGATTCGTCTCGCGCGGCGCGGCGCCGCTGGACCTCAGCTACGGCGAACTCGCGCGCCGGACCAACCGCTTCGCCAATGTGCTGCGCCAGCTCGGCGTCGGCAAGGGCGACCGCATGTTCGTGCTCGCGGGGCGCATTCCCGAACTCTACGTCGCGGTGCTCGGCGCCTTGAAGAATGGCAGCGTGGTGACGCCTCTCTTCTCGGCCTTCGGCCCGGAGCCGATCGCAACGCGCATCGGTATCGGCAGCGGGCAGGTGCTCGTGACCACCGACGAACTGTACCGGCGCAAGGTGCGGCAGTGCCGCCGCCAGCTGCCGTCGCTGCGCCACATCCTGCTGGTCGCGGAGGATGGCGGCACCACCGCCGAGCCCGGCACGCTCGATCTCGCCACGCTGATGGCATCGGCCTCCGGCGACTTCAGCACCGTGGCGACCTTGCCGGACGATCCTGCGCTGCTGCACTTCACCAGCGGCACCACCGGTGCGCCGAAGGGCGCACTGCACGTGCATGGCGCGGTGGTCGCCCACCACGCCACCGCGCGCTACGCGCTCGACCTGCATCCGCAGGACCGCTACTGGTGCACGGCCGATCCCGGCTGGGTGACCGGAACCTCGTACGGCATCCTCGCGCCGCTGTTGCTGGGGGTGAGCTCGCTGGTCGATGTCGAGGAGTTCGACGCCGAGCGCTGGTACGGCTTGCTGGAAGAGGAGCGTATCAGCGTCTGGTACACGGCCCCGACCGCGATCCGCATGCTGATGAAGGCCGGTGTGGCGCAGGCGCGGCGGCGCAGCTATCCGGAATTGCGCTTCGTGGCCAGCGTCGGCGAGCCACTCAATCCGGCAGCCGTCTGGTGGGGCAAGGAGGCGCTGGGCCTGCCCATCCACGACAACTGGTGGCAGACCGAGACCGGGGGCATCATGATCGCCAACACCCCGGCCTTCGACATCAAGCCGGGCTCGATGGGCCGCGCGCTGCCCGGCATCGAAGCCCGCATCGTCGAGCACCTGGAGGCCGAGGGCGAGGCGCCCAGGGTGCGGGTCGTCGAGCAGCCGGACGTCGAAGGCGAGCTGGCCCTGCGCGCCGGCTGGCCATCGATGTTTCGCGGCTACCTGAACAACGAGGCCCGCTATCGCCGGTGCTTTGCCGGCGGCTTCTATCTCACGGGCGACCTGGCCCGGCGCGATGCCGACGGCTACTTCTGGTTCGTCAGCCGCGCTGACGACGTCATCAAGTCCGCCGGCCATCTGATCGGCCCGTTCGAGGTCGAGAGCGCCCTGATGGAGCACGCGGCGGTCGCCGAGGCCGCCGTGATCGGCAAGCCCGACGCATTGCTCGGCGAGAGGGTCAAGGCCTTCGTCTCGCTCAAGACCGGTCATGCGCCCGGCGAGGCGCTGCGCACGGACATCCTCGCGCACGCGCGCAGGTGCCTCGGCGCGGCCGTCGCGCCCAAGGAGATCGACTTCCTCGCGTCCCTGCCGCGCACCCGCAGCGGCAAGATCATGCGGCGCCTGCTCAAGGCCCGCGAACTCGGGCTTCCCGAGGGAGACACCTCCACGCTGGAGGGCGGCGCATGAACGAAACGGACGTACCGCCGCCGCCGACCGGCCCCGTGCCCTGGGACAAGGTCTTCGCACTGACGATGCTGGCCGACATGCTGCGCATCCGGCGCATGGAAGAGAAGTGCGCCGAGCTGTACGGCAGGCAGAAGATCCGGGGTTTCCTGCATCTCTACATCGGCGAGGAAGCCGTGGCCACCGGTGCGATGCATGCCTTCGCGGCCGATGACAACATCGTCGCGACCTATCGCGAGCATGGCCATGCATTGCTGCGAGGAATTGGCATGGGCGCGATCATGGCGGAGATGTACGGCAAGCAGGAGGGCTGTTCGCGCGGTCGCGGCGGCTCGATGCACCTGTTCGACCGGGCGACCCGCTTCTTCGGCGGCCAGGCAATCGTCGGCGCCGGACTGCCCCTGGCGGTCGGACTGGCCCTCGCCGACAAGCTCTCGGGGCGCAGCGCATTGACCGCCTGCTTCATGGGCGAAGGGGCCATCGCGGAAGGCGCCTTCCACGAGTCGATGAACCTCGCGGCCTTGTGGCGGTTGCCCGTGCTCTTCTGCTGCGAGAACAACCTGTACGCGATGGGCACGGCGCTGGCGCGCTCCGAGTCGCAGACCGACCTGTGCGTCAAGGCGAGCTCGTACGGGATGCGGGCCATCGCCGTCGACGGCATGGACATCGTGGCTGTCCACGAGGCTGCGAAACGTGCCGCGCCCGAGGTGCGTGACGGTGGCGGGCCGATGTTCATCGAGTTCCAGACCTACCGCTTCCGCGCCCATTCGATGTTCGATGCCGAGCTGTATCGAAGCAAGAGCGAGGTCGAGGCCTGGAAGACCCGTGGCCCGATCCATACCTACACGGCACGCCTGAAGGCGCAGGCCAGTCTCACCGAGGACGAGTTCAAGACCATCGAGGCGAGGGCGCAGGCGGAAGTGGACGAAGCCGTCGCGTTCGCCGAGGCGGGCACCTGGGAGCCGGTGGAGAACCTCCTGGACGACGTGCTCACGCGCAAGGAGCCTGCGTGACGAGCCGCACGATGAGCTATCGCCAGGCGCTGGCCGAGGGCCTGCGCGAAGCGCTGCGACAGGACCCGCGGGTCTTCCTGATGGGCGAGGATGTGGGCCGCTATGGCGGCACCTACGCGGTATCGAAAGGCCTGCTCGACGAGTTCGGACCCGAGCGCGTGCGCGACACGCCCTTGTCCGAGCTTGCCTTTGTCGGCGCCGGGGTCGGCGCGGCGCTGGGCGGCATGCGGCCGATCGTCGAGGTGATGACGGTCAACTTCAGCTTGCTGGCGCTCGATCCCATCGTCAACGGCGCCGCGCTGATGCACCACATGTCGGGCGGGCAGTTCTCGGTGCCGCTGGTGATTCGCATGGCCACCGGCGCGGGTCGCCAGGTGGCGGCGCAGCACTCGCACAGCTTCGAAGGCTGGTACGCGCACGTGCCCGGCATCCGCATCGTCGCGCCCGCCACGGTCGAGGACGCTCGCGGCATGCTCGCTGCGGCGCTCGCCGATCCGGACCCGGTGCTGCTCTTCGAGCACGTGCAGCTCTACAACATGGAGGGCGAGTGCGACGACGCCTGCGGCGTCGACATCTGCAGTGCCAAGGTGCGTCGCACCGGCACCGACGTCAGCCTGATCGCCTACGGCGGATCTCTTTCCAAGGCGATGCTGGCAGCCGAGGCGCTGAGCCTCGAAGGCATCGCCGCCGAAGTGATCGACCTGCGGGTATTGCGGCCGCTCGACGATGCGACCGTGATGTCCTCGGTACGCAAATGCCGGCGCGCGGTGATCGTCGACGAGGGGTGGCGTTCGGGCAGCCTGGCCGCCGAGCTGATGGCGCGCATCGGCGAGCAGGCCTTCTTCGACCTCGACGCGCCGCCGGCGCGYGTGTGCAGCGAGGAAGTGCCGATCCCTTACGCGCAGCATCTCGAGGAGGCCGCCTTGCCGCAGCCGGCGAAAATCGTTGCGGCGGTCAGGACCCTGATGGGGCGCACGCCGTGATTCGATTCGAATTGCCGTCGCTGGGTGCCGACATGGACGAAGGCACGCTGCTGCAATGGAACGTGCAGCCGGGCGACCGCGTGAAGCGCGGGCAGGTGGTGGCCGTGGTCGACACCACCAAGGCTGCCGTCGATGTCGAGAGCTGGCAGGAGGGCGTGGTGGCCGAGTTGCTGGTGGAACCCGGCCAGAAGATTCCCGTCGGTACCGTGATGGCCGTCCTGCTGGAGCCCGGCGAAGCAGCGGGCGCGCCGAGGGTTGCCACACCGCCATCGTTGCCCGCAACGGCCGTCGGCGCCGCAGCGCGCCGCCCGGTGTCGCCGGCGGCCCGCAGGCGCGCGCAGGAACTGGGCATCGTCGCCGAGGACGTGGCGGGCACCGGGGCCCAGGGATCGGTCACGCTGGCCGACATCGAGGCCGCGGCGCGTTCGCGCGAGGCCGGCTCAGCCACGGCTGCACCTGCCGCATCGCTTGTCGATCGCAGCCAAGGGATGCGCAAGGCGATCGCCGCGGCCATGAGCCGCTCCAAGCGCGAGATTCCGCACTACTACCTGTCGGAGCCGATTCCGATGGAGCGCGCGCTGGCCTGGCTGCGGCAGCGCAACGAGGGCGTGGCCGTCGCCGAGCGCATGCTTCCGGCCGTGCTGATGCTCAAGGCGGTGGCTGCTGCGCTGCGGCGGACGCCCGAGCTGAACGGCTTCCATCGCGACGGMGCGTTCATGCCGGCCGCGGCGGTGCATGCGGGCGTGGCGATCTCGCTGCGCGGCGGGGGGCTGGTGGCCCCGGCCATCCACGATGTCGGCGGCAAGTCACTGAACCAGTTGATGCGCGACCTCGACGACTTGGTGAAGCGTGCCCGTTCCGGATCGCTGCGCAGTTCCGAGATGTCCGATCCGACGATCACCGTCACGAATCTGGGCGACCAGGGCGTGGACACCGTGTTCGGCGTGATCTATCCGCCGCAGGTGGCCATCGTCGGTCTCGGCCGCATCGCGACGCGGCCCTGGGCGCAGGACGGCGCCATCCGCCTCGTGCCCGTCGTGCGCGCCACACTGGCCGCCGACCACCGGGCTTCGGACGGCCATCGCGGGGCGCTGTTCCTTGCCGAGCTGCGCGAGCTGCTTCAGCAGCCGCAGGACCTTGCGGCGGAGGGCGACGTGCCGAATCCGAAGAGGGAGGAGCCACATGGATGACGATCGCCGTGCGCTTGCCGACACCGTGCTCGAACTCTTGCGTTCGATCGCCCCCGAGATCGATCCCTCGACCATCGATTGGCAGCGTGCACTGCGCCGTCAGGTCGATCTGGACTCGATGGATTGGCTCAACTTTCTGGTGGCCCTGAACGCCCGATTGGGCGTCGACGTTCCGGAGACCGACTATGGCCGCCTGGTCTCGCTCGCCGATGTGCTCGACTACATCGAGGCTCGACACAGGATCGCGGCCCCTGCAAGAGAAGGCCCCCACCCAACGCCTTAGCGCAGGGGACCGCCCGGGCCGCCGGCGCGCGCGTACCGGGGGCGCGGTGTCAGTAGGGCTCGCGATCCAGGCCTTCGGACCCCGCCGCCGCCTTCTTCGGCGCGTTCCCGACCATGCAGTCGGTGGTCAGCAACAGGCTGGCGATCGATGCGGCGTTCTGCAGCGCCAGGCGCGTCACCTTGGCGGGGTCGATCACGCCCATTTCCAGCAGGTCGCCATACTGGCGCGTCGCCGCGTTGTAGCCGTAGCTTCGCTGGGTCGACGCATCAAGCCTGTCGAGCACGATGGACGGCTCGTCGGCCGCGTTGCCGACGATGCGCCGCAGGGGCTCCTCGAGCGCGCGCTGGACGATCTTGATGCCCGACGCCTGGTCCAGGTTGGCGGATGGCAGCTCCGCCAATTCGCGTCGGGCGCGCAGCAGCGCCACGCCGCCGCCGGGAACGATGCCTTCCTCGACGGCGGCGCGTGTCGCGTGCAGCGCATCCTCGACCCGCAGCTTGCGTTCCTTCAGCTCGGTCTCGGTCGCGGCGCCGACCTTGATCAGCGCCACGCCGCCCGACAGCTTGGCGATGCGTTCGTCCAGTTGCGTGCGGTCGTACTCGCTGGTCTGCAACTCGCGTTCCTTGCGGATGGCGGCGATCCGGTCCCGGATCGCCTGCGGGTCGCCGCCGCCGCCGATGATCGTGGTGCTCTCCTTTTCGACCACCACGCGGCGCGCCCGGCCCAGGTTGTCCGGCGTCGCCTTTGCGAGCGTCAGCCCGAGCTCGCTCGACAGCACCTGCCCGCCGGTCAGGATGCCCATGTCCTGCAGCATGGCCTTGCGCCGGTCGCCAAAGCCCGGTGCCTTCACGGCGCAGGTTTTCACGACGCCACGGACACTGTTGATGACCAGCGTGGCCAGCGCATCGGCGTCCACCTCCTCGGCGATCACCAGCAGCGGCGCTCCTGACTTCGCCGCCGCCTCGAGCAGAGGCACCAGGTCGTTGATCGCCGAGAGCCTCTGGTCGCACAGGACGATCAGCGCGTTCTCCAGCACCGCCGCCTGCTTCTCGGCATTGTTGACGAAATAGGGCGACAGGTATCCGCGGTCGAACTGCAGGCCCTCGACGATCTCGAGTTCGCTGACCCGCCCGGAGCCGTCCTCGATCGACACCGCGCCTTCGCGGCCCACCTTGTCCATCGCATTCGCGATGAGCTCGCCGATCGAACGGTCGTTGTTGGCCGAGATGGCCGCCACGTGGGCAATCTCCTGCGAGCTCGTGCAAGGTTGCGACATCGTCTTCAGCGTGTTCACGACCGTTTCCGCGCCGAGGTCGATGCCGCGCTTGAGGTCCATCGGGTTCATGCCGGCGGCCAAGTACTTCAGGCCCTCCTGGATCATGGCGTGCGCCAGCACGGTGGCGGTGGTGGTGCCGTCACCCGCCATCTCGCTGGTGCGGGCGGCGACCTCGCGCAGCAGCTGCGCGCCCATGTTCTCGAAGCGGTCTTCCAGTTCGATCGACTTGGCGACCACGACGCCGGAGTTGACGATCTGGGGCGCGCCGTACTCGCTGTCGATGATCACCGTGCGACCCCGGGGGCCGAGGGTCACCTTGACAGCATCGGCGAGCGTGTCAACGCCGCGGCGGATCTTTTCACGCGCATCTTCCCCGAACAAAATCTTCTTGACTGTCATGGCGAAATCTCCTGGGGTAGCGACGAAGGCGTCGCGGCAGTTCCTGAAGGCCGTAGGCCCATGGTAAGGCGATCGGCTGCGGCGCCCTTTGATCGGGCGCAAGCCACGAAACCGGCGCGGCGCATTCCGGAAACCTTGCCGAGCACTTGCGCTGCGTCAAGGCATCGGCATTGGCCTTGCGCGATCCTGAGCTTCGATGCCGCCTCCGGCGCGGCGATCCGTCCATGTGTTCGAGGGTTCAGAGGGCGCAGATGTTGGACTCCTCACTGAGCATCGTTTTAGCGCAGCATGGTTCAAATGAACGCTCCCGAAGGTCAACACATCGCTCTCGGCGATGCTCACCTGCATCCGGCAGCAACCGTCGCCGACCATCTGGGAGTGGATCTGCACAGTGGCCTGACGGCTGAACAGGCGACGCGGCGGCGTGAGATCTACGGTCAGAACCGCCTGCCCGAGGTGCCGCCGCGAGGATTGGTCCGACGCTTGGTCGACCAGTTCCGCGACTTCATGGTGCTGGTGTTGATAGCTGCTGCGATGTTGTCCGGCTTCATCGGGGACGTTGCGGATACCGTCGCCATCGTCGTCATCGTCGCTCTCAACGCCGCCATCGGCCTCACCCAGGAATGGCGCGCGGAGCGCGCGCTCGATGCCCTGAAGCGCCTGGCCAGTCTGCATGCAACCGTTCGGCGAGAAGGCCGCGCATTGACCCTCGAGACCTCGCACCTGGTTCCGGGCGACGTCGTGCTTCTGGAGGCGGGAAACCTCGTCCCGGCCGATCTGCGGCTGCACCAAGCGGCACAACTGCGTATGGACGAATCGTCGTTGACAGGGGAATCGGCGACGGTCGAGAAGCATACGACCCACCTGCCGAAAGGCGACCATGCGCTTGGCGATCGACTCAACATGGCATTCAAGGGAACGCTGGTCACGCATGGACGCGCCGAAGGACTGGTGGTTGCCACGGGACAGGACACCGAGTTGGGCCGCATCGCAGGCTTGTTGCGAGACACGGAAGTGCGGAGCACGCCCTTGCAACTTCGCCTGGCCGCGTTCGGCAAGCGGCTGTCCCTCGTCGTGTTGTGCATCTGTGCCCTGATCTTCGGTATCGGCGTAGCTCGGGGCGAACCGGTATTGTTGATGGCGTTGACGGCCATCAGCCTAGCGGTGGCGGCGATTCCCGAGGCGCTGCCCGCCGTGGTGACCGTCCTGCTGGCGTTGGGGGCGCGCCGCATGGTCAAGGTGAATGCTCTGGTGCGGCGGCTTCCTTCGGTCGAGACCTTGGGTTCGGTCAGCGTGATCTGCGCCGACAAGACGGGGACACTGACGCAAAATCGTATGCGCGTCGAGGTCGTCGACTATCCCGGAGGAGGGACATCGGAGCCTCTGTGGACCGCTGCGCTGCTGTGCAGCGATGCCAGTCTGGATGTGGAGGGCCGGTGGGTGGGCGACCCCACCGAGACCGCGTTGGTCGAAGGGGCCCAGGACAACGGCATGAAGCCGCACGAGGTGCGGTCGGCGCACGCTCGTTTGTACGAGTGGCCATTTGATTCCGGGCGCAAGCGGATGAGCACGCTGCACCGCGAGGGTGTTCGCTGGCTCGTCATCACCAAGGGCGCGCCTGAAACGCTGCTGCCGCGGTGCACGCACGCCGTGGCGGGGCAGGAACAGCGCACGCTGGATGTTGACCGGGCGCTGGATGCCGCTGCGGCGATGGCGGCGCAAGGCCTACGCGTTCTGGCATTGGCCCGTCGTTCGTTCGCGCAGGACCCGAGCGGGAAATCGTGCGACGCGGTGGAGGCCGACCTCGCGCTGCTCGGACTTGTGGGCTTGGCCGATCCGCCGCGTCCGCAGGCGAAAGCCGCCGTCGCAGATTGTCGCAGCGCGGGCATCACGCCCGTGATGATCACAGGCGACCACCCAGCGACAGCATTGGCCATCGCGCGCGAACTGGGGATCGCCGAAGGCGACGCCACGGTGCTTACAGGCTCGCAACTCGCTGCGATGGACGACGATTCGTTGCGCCGCCTGGCTGGGGATGTGCATGTGTATGCGCGGGTCGACCCTTCCCAGAAGATACGCATCGTTCAGGCCTTGCAGGCGCAAGGCCAGTTCGTGGCCATGACGGGTGATGGCGTGAACGACGCGCCGGCACTGAAGCAGGCCGACATCGGCGTGGCAATGGGCCTCGGCGGCACCGACGTCGCGCGCGAGGCCGCGAGCCTGGTGCTGCTCGACGACAACTTCGCCAGCATCGTGGCCGCGGTGCGCGAGGGGAGGCGCATTTTCGACAACGTTCGAAAGTTCATCCGCTACGCAATGGCGGGGAACTCCGGGGAGATCTGGACGTTGTTTCTCGCGCCGCTGATCGGCTTGCCGACCCCCCTGCTGCCACTGCACATCCTATGGGTGAACCTGGTCACCGACGGCTTGCCCGGACTGGCGCTCGCCGCGGAACCCGCCGAACGAGGCGTGATGAAGCGACCGCCGCGCCCGCCAGGTGAGAGCGTATTCGCCGGCGGGCTGTGGCAGCACACGCTCTGGGTAGGTCTCCTGATCGCGGGTCTGTGTCTCGGAGTGCAAGCGTGGGCCTTGCAAACGGGCATGCACTGGCAGACGATGGTCTTCACGGTGCTCACTCTGTCCCAGATGGGACACGTGCTGGCCATCCGTTCGGAGAGGGATTCTCTCTTCACCCAAGGGTTGCGCAGCAACGTTCCGCTGGCTGGCGCTGTCCTCTCGACCTTCGTGATGCAAATGGCCGTCATTTACGTGCCGATGCTCCAGTCGCTGTTTCACACCGAGGCGTTGTCGCCTGGCGAACTCGCGATATGCCTGGTATGCGCAGTCATGGTGTTTGCCGCGGTCGAAGCAGAGAAGTGGTTGAAGCGCAGAGCGGCGCAACCGTTCCGCTTGGCAGAGGCTGTCTGAGCTGCCATCCAAACGGTGGATCGTCGATTGTTTCCACACGTCCTCGGCCGCATACGGTCTCAGGGAGACCGAAGATTTGCTTGCTACCTGCTGGCAGCCGCGGCCATTGCGCTCAACAACCGGCCGCGAAAAGTTCTTGGTTGGAAGACTCCTGCGGAAGTGATGAGCAAGCATCCATCATCGCGGCGTCATCAACCTGTTGCGACGACCGGTTGAATCCGCCTTGCGAGCCGCGGTCCGAATGATGCGTCAGGCTGCGGTCCCGCTCGGGTTTGCGGTCGTAGTCAACCGCACCGAGACCACCTGCGGCAGGCGGCCCAGACCCCCACCTTGCGCTCATACCGCTCATGCGCCAAGCCATTGTTCGACCTTGTCACGGCTGGGCACACCCCCGGCATGGACCACCTTGCCGTCGATCACCACGCCGGGGGTCGACATCACGCCGTAGTTCACGATGTCGCGCATCTCCTCGACCTTCTGCAGCGTGACGCTGACGCCCTTGGCCTTGGCAACCTGTTCGATCATTGCGACCGTACTCTTGCATTTGGCACATCCCGTGCCGAGTACCTTGATGTCCATATCAATCTCCATTCAGGGTTGAAGTCTCAAGTGGCCGCCCCGGCGCGTGCACGTCTATTGCATTCGGCACACTCGAAACTCGGCCACCTGATAGCAGGGCTCGCATTTGCGCATGCTCTGCAGTTGTCGGCCAGCTTGCGTCCTCGGGAACGGTCGCTGAGCCAGGACGGTGCGGGTGCGCCGCCGGCGTGCCAGGCCAGTCGATGCGTCCCTGGGCGTCAAATCGGACCAAGCTGTACGTCTCGTTGACCACTGTGCCGGCCTCTCCGGGCGCTTCGCGCACGTACCAATCGGCCAGTCGCAGGGTTCGGCCCGCCAACGCGGGTGCTGTGGCCTGGCCGCGAGCAAGCGCCACGTACAGGGCATGGGGAACGGGATGGACCCCGCTGTCTTCGTCGAGCAGGAAGACGTAGGAGACGTGCTCATTCGCTGCGACGCCATCTGCGCCATGCGGGAGGCTGCGGCCCGAAATGTCGACCGTGCTGTACACGGGCGCAAAGCCGCCGCCCGGCGTTCGAAAGTTCGTGGTCTGGCCTTGGTACAGGCGCGCCGCCACCCACTGTACCGACCCCTCGTAGGCATAGGCTCGCAGGTCGAACTTCAGGGGCCGCACGGCCTCCCCCTTGTCGAGCTTGCGTTCACCCGGCGCAACGATGGCCTGGGCGACGTAGTCACCGCCGAGAATGTCCGCCCAGACTCGCTGTGTCAGTTTGTCGCCTCGGTACGCCGCGCGGCTACCAAAACCGGCCACGGGCTTGAAGAAGAGGTTGCGGCGCGCCGCCCACAGTCGATCGGCGTTCGCCGCAGAGACCACCTCGGTGTGCGGCACGCAGGACAGCAATATCTCCTGTGTTGCCGGCGGCACGCCCAGCGCCTGGAGACGAGCCGGATCGCTGAAGAGCGCGAGCTGACGCTTGTCGGCATAAAGGGCGTGCGCTTGCGGGTGAGGGGTCAGCACCGCGCCGCGCTGTTCGTAGGCGTCACGCAGCGCAGCACTGTCCGGTTGTTCAAGGTAGAAGTCGGTCAGCCGGTTGTAGACCAGATCGATCGCGAGCTCGTCGCACCAGAGCACGCCGTCACGCCACACAAGCTCCGACGGATCGGCGATGACAGCACGCAGTCCGTGTCGTTCGAACAAGCGCTGGAACAGGACAAATTCGGGGTACAGGTATTGATCTGCAGGCGCTGCGTCGACGATCGCTATGCTTGCCAGCGGTCGCGCCGCGCGGCCTTGGCCTGCCAGTCGCCACTCTCGGCGAAACATGTCGACGATGCGTTGCTCGAACGCCAACACGCTGGCTGGCGTGGGCACCATCGCATCCATCGCGTCGCAGCAGGCCCGCTGCGCGCGCGCCAGCACCGCGTTGAGCATGGCGCCGCCCGCATTGGTGTTGATCTCGATGAGGCCCAGGCGCCCCTGGTCGAGGTGAAAGTCGTATCCGAGGAACACGCCGTGCGGGCCTTGCCCGCCCAAGCGAGCGATGGCTGGTGCCGCTGCCAATGTCTGCTCGCGGTACGCCGGCATGGCTACCACCGATTCGATGGYCTGCACCAGCTGCGCCATGCGCTGCAACTGCGCTGCGGCCACGAACACCGGTTGGGCGGAGAACACGAAGGGACAGCGCCCGCGAATGAGATCCGACAGGCCCGGCCGCCCCAACTCGGCATCGAGCGCATGCGCCAGCGCTTCGCGGTCGAGGCTGAAGCAAAAGCACTCGCTGTTGAGCAGTGCGATCGAATCGCGCGTGCGTGCCGATTTCATTTGATCAAAGCAATGCGTTGAAAACGTAGCCGACCGTCAATATGCCGGCGGTCACCACACCTGCGAAGGTGGCGATCAGGCGCACTTTCAGCACCTTGCGCAAGATGATCATCTCGGGCAAGGAAAGCGCGATCACGCTCATCATGAACGCCAGCACGGTGCCGAGTGCCGCGCCCTTGGCCAGCAATGCCTGCACGATCGGGATCACACCGGCGGCGTTCGTGTACATCGGTACGCCAATGAGCACCGCGAGCGGCACCGACCACCACGGAGCGTCTTTGCCCATGAACGAAGCCATGAAATCCTCTGGTACCCAGCCGTGGATGCCTGCACCGATGGCGATGCCGGCCAGGATGTAGGGCCAGACCTTGCCGACGATCTCATGCACGCTGGCAAAACCAGCATCGATTCGCTCGGTGAGGGCCATGCCCTGGTCATCGGCAGCCGCCTGCACCTTGGGCATGTCGCGCACCCAGTCCTCCAGGTGCCGCTCCATCCTCATCCGGCCGATCACCCAGCCCGCCACAACCGCCACGCTCAGGCCCAGGGCCAGGTAGAGCAGCGCGATCTTCCAGCCGAACAGGCTGAGCAGCAGCGTCAGCGCCACCTCGTTGACCATCGGCGCCGAAATCAGGAACGAAAAGGTCACGCCCAGAGGCACGCCGGCCTGAACGAAGCCAATGAACAAGGGCACTGCGGAACAGGAACAGAAGGGCGTCACGATGCCCAGACTGGCGGCCATCACGTTGGCCACGCCTTCGGTCCGGCCGGCCAGCAAGGCACGCGTGCGCTCAGGGGTGAAGTACGAGTTCACCATGCCCATCACGAACACCACCGCCGTCAGCAGCAACAACACCTTGGGCGTGTCGTAGAAGAAGAACTGCAGGGCGCCGCCCAGGCGGCTCGCCCTGTCCACAGGCAACGCGGCGACGAGAGCCTCTGAGGCCGGTGTCAACGTCTGGTAGAGCACCCACCAAACCAGAGCGGCCATGAAAAGAAAGACGCGAGGGTGTTGACTCGGCAACTGCAGAGTTCGTTGGCGTAGCGTGGAAGTGGTCAGTTCGGTCATGGTCCGTCCTCTCCAAAGCGGAGATGAAGACCTGCAAAAGGATGCAGCAACTGGAATTTCCGACGTTTGATCGACGTCAAGCCACGGGGCCGTCAATCGCAAGGAATTCGCGCAGCGTTCTGATCGGCGCGGCCTACGGGCCTGTTTCGCAACACGCTCAAGAGGTATTTGCGTTCGGGCGCGGCGTCGAACTCCATGAACGCCTTGGCGATCGAGGATTGGTTTGGAATCGTGATCATTCGCATCCAGCGGCCGAGCACGCGCAGCTGGTTCACCGCATTGAACGACTGGGAGCTGCCCGAAACCTGCATGACCGCGAGCGTTTCCCCTTGGGTTGGCCGCACGGCGCACACGATCAAAGGGATCCAGTCGATCTGCGCCTTCATGATGCCAGTCGTCGCTCCGTGCCGTTCTGGCGAGCACCAGACCATGCCCTCAGCCCATTGGGCGAGCGAGCGCAATTCCTGAACCTTCGGATGGCTTTCGGGGGCGCTGTCCGGTAGCGGCAGGTCCCTCGGGTCGAAGTTTCGGACATCACCTCCCATCGCTGTCAGAAGCCTGGCGGCTTCCTCTGTCGCAAGCCGGCTGAACCTGCAAGTGCGGGGGCTCTGGGCAAGGCCTCAGGTGATCGCGAATGCCAGTACCAGGGCCACCATCGTGAGGATGCCGAGGCCAGCAATGAAGACGACCTCTGCGTGTGCCTCGTAGCGCATGCCAGGGCGACGTACGCGTATCGAGACGAAGGACAACATGGCGCTCGTCAAGAACACCAGCGCGTCCACGGCAAGGAACTCGTCCACCACCCAGCGCAATTCGCCACCGGGGTTGAGATGGCCGATCGACAGCACTGTCATGCAGACGCCGATCATCGTCGCCGAGGTCGGCAGAATGTGGGCAGACAATCCGCTTCCGAGGCCCGACTCTGTTTGGCGCGTTTCGATTGCTACCTGAGTGCCGCACTTCGCGTCAGGTTCCTTCAGCCCAGGCTCGCTGGACGATCCGTGTTTGTCAGCCACGGCGCACCGGGACGTCGATCTTGTCGCCCCCCCGTTCGCGGAGAAGTGCCCCGCTCTTTCCGGATCTCTTGATCAGTTCGCGAACCTGAAACGGGCTCTCGGCCGGCGATCCGTCCACGCCAACCAGCACGTCGCCCACTCTGATTGCAGCCTTGGGACTCATGATCAATCCTGATTCCTCGCGATACGCCGGAGCCACGCGAGCCTTGGGAAATGCACGGGGCGGGGCGAGGCTAGAGTGCTTGAACATTTTGAAGAACGGATCGTCGGGACCGGCGCCAGGGAATTCCCGCTGAGGGTCATCCGGTCCTTCGCGGATGGCAGCCGCCTGCCCGCCATGCGTTGCACCCATATTGATCAGGACCGCACCATCGCGCTCCGCGATCCGGACGAACTCATCGATCGTCCCTCTCGCGGCTGCGGACGGTGCAATCGCCGTCGCCCCGGAAGGGAGCGCGCGGACTTGGCGATTCAAGACTATGGTGGGGCCCGTGCATTCGAACATGCTGGCCGTGATGGGCGCAAGGACGTAAGACCATCCCTGGCGTGTGACGTGGCAACTTCTCGGTCATCTCGGAATCCAAATCGCGGCAGCTCTTTGGCTGTACGCAATAGTTCGACTGGGCCAAGGAGGCTTCGTGTACCAACATATCCTGGTTCCCCTCGATGGCAGCGCCACCTCCGAGCGTGGCTTGCGGGAAGCAGTGCAACTCGCCGTCGAGCACAAGGGAAGGTTGCGACTGCTGCATGTCATCGGTAAGCAACTGGTCACCCCATCTTGAATCGTTCCGCGGGTGCCGGGAGCATGCGTCCACCTCACAACTTAGGTGGACACCATGGAAATCGCCAAACCCGCTACCCGCCGTCGCCACGGCCCGGACCTGAAGTCGCGCGTTCTCGCCGAGTGCGCGGCGCATGGCGCGTCGGTCGCCGCTGTCGCCCTGGCGCATGGCCTCAACGCCAATCT
>NZ_JBFUCJ010000078.1:0-34888 GCF_056405295.1 Variovorax sp. P1_H2
GGCGCAGCCAGGCCCGTTGGTGAAACACCGYGGAACCGGCTTCGCCGGGCCGCTGGTGTTGCCCCCGGCGAGGGGGTGGGCGGCTACACGAAGTGAGCCAACCTGGGGGAGAGCCCATCTATGGCTTGGAACATGGCCTGGCGGGCCTGGCTGATGATCTGGCCGCGCCAGGCATCGGTGTCGGTGTAGAAGGCCTCGAGCATCCTCGCGTGGATCGACGCCGCGAGTTCGGGCGGCGCCTCGGGATGCTTGTGCAGCCAGTGATCGGCCCGGAGCGCGCCCACCACCTCCACGATGGGCACGGTGCCGTACTCCAGCGCGATACCGGTGTACTCGGCCTGCGGGCATTCCTCGTAGATCGAATTGCACATCAGGCCGGTCAGGAAGGCCGAGGTCGACGAACCGTCGTAGATCGAGGTCACCGGCGCGGCCGGCGTGCCCCACCACGCGTTGGCGCGCGCATAGGCGGCCTGGTCGTCGCGGCAGGAAAAGATCCGCTCCCCGAGCCCGTTGGGGCCCAGACCCGTGTGGAAATCGATCCAGGCGACCTGGCGCGCCGCCTGCACCTGCGTGCGCAGCACCTCGCGCAAGGTGCGGTTGCTCCAGGTCGGCGCCTGGCCGCCGAAGAACAGGCCATCCTCGAACTGGTACTGGCCGCGGGTCACGGCGGCCTGGTAGGCGCCGGCGCCGTTGTTCTCGATCCAGGCCGCGATCGCGGCCTCGTTCGCCTCGGTCGGCGGCCACTGCGCGGGCAGCAGCAGCGCATGCAACTGGGCGTACGCCTCGTTCACCGGCAGCGGTTCGGCGAAATCGAAGAAGTTGCGGTTCAGGTCGCAGTGCTCGTTCGTCACGCGGCGGCCATGCGAGAAACCGTGCGGATTGAGCGCATGCACGTACAGCACGGCCACGCCCTGCGCGCGCGCCTTCTCGCGCCATTCGGCATCGTGCAGCGCGAACACCTGCACGCCGCTGCCGCAATGGCCTTCGACGCCATGGCAGGCACTGGTGACGATCAGCATGCGCTCGGCCTGTGGGTCGCCATCGAGCGCGACGTCCATCGCGAGTTCCTCGCCATCGCGGCCCTTGAGCGGATGGACACGGGAGCGCACTTCGAGCCCGGCACCGGCGCAGCCCTGCAGGAATTTCTGGCGCGCCTGGGCATAGCGCGGCGAGAAGGCTTCGCCGACGCCGATCATGCCGCGGCCCCTTCCGACAGCTTCGGGCCGTTGAGGAACTGTTCGGCCAGCTGCACCCAGCAGGTGGCGCCGAGCGGAATCAGGTCGTCGTTGAAGTCGTAGCTCGCGTTGTGCAGCATGCAGGGGCCGCCGCCGTGGTGCACGGCGCGGTGGCTGCCGTCGCCGTTGCCGATGAAGGCGTAGGCGCCGGGCTTGGCCAGCAGCATGAAGGCGAAGTCCTCGGCCGTCATCGCCGGCTCCTGCACCAGCACGTTGTCTTCGCCGACGATGCCCGCCATCACGCGGCGCGCGAAGTTGGCTTCAGCCGCGGAATTGAGGGTCGGCGGGTAGTTGCGGTGGAAGTGGAAGTCGCACTGCGCCTCGTGGGCCGCGCAGATGTGCTCGGCGATGGTCTTCATGCGGGCCTCGATCAGGTCCAGCACCTCGAGCGAGAAGGTGCGCACCGTGCCCTTGAGCTCGCAGCTGTCCGGGATCACGTTGCTGGCCTCGCCGCCATGGATCATCGTGACCGAGATCACACCGGCATCGGTCGGCTTCTTGTTGCGCGTGAGGATGGTCTGGAAGGCTTGCACCATCTCGCAGGCCACCGGCACCGGATCGATGCCGGTGTGCGGCAGCGCGGCATGCCCGCCCTTGCCCGTGATCCTGATCTTGAACTCGTTGCTCGACGCCATGGCCGGCCCGGGGCTGACCGCGAACTGTCCGGCCTTCATGCCGGGCCAGTTGTGCATGCCGAACACGGCTTCCATCGGGAACTGCTCGAACAGGCCGTCCTTGACCATCTCGCGGGCGCCGCCGCCGCCCTCCTCCGCAGGCTGGAAGATCAGGTAGACCGTGCCGTCGAAGTTGCGGTGCTTCGCCAGGTGCTGCGCCGCCGCCAGCAGCATGGCCGTGTGGCCGTCGTGGCCGCAGGCGTGCATCTTGCCGGGGTGCTTGCTGGCGTGCGCGAAGGTGTTGAGCTCGGTGACCGGCAGCGCGTCCATGTCGGCGCGCAGGCCGACAGCCCGGGCGCTGCTGCCGTTCTTGACGATGCCCACCACGCCGGTGGTGCCGAGCCCGCGGTGGATCGGGATCCCCCATTCGGTCAGCTTGGCCGCCACCACGTCGGCGGTACGGACTTCTTCGAAACAGAGCTCGGGATGGGCGTGGAGATCGCGTCGGACCGCGGCGATGCCAGCCGCCTGGGTGACGAGGGAATCGATGAGTTTCATGGACACGAGTCTAGACTTTGCGGATGGAGCCCGCAAAGATCGTGCCGCGTGGGGCCGCGCGACTGACGATTCAACGCACTTGCTGTTTCAGCCACGCTGCGCGCGCGGCCAGTGCCGTATCGGTGAAATCGGTGAAGACGCCGTCCACGCCCAGCCGGTAGTACACCAGGTACTCGTTCGACGGATCGCCCTTGTAGTCCGCCGGCAGCCGCCGCGATTCGTTGCGGAAGGTGAAAGGATGGACGAACAGGCCGGCCTTGTGGGCGTCGGCGACCAGCGGGGTCGGGCCAAGGCTGGTGGCGTCGGCATCGTTGATCTTGCCGTCGCCATTGACGTCCACCGGCTTGCCATCGGGCCCGATGGTGCCTTTCATGCTCACGATGTAGCGCTTCCAGGGGCCGATGCCGTCCGCATAGGTCTTGATCTCGGCCAGGCCGGCGGGCGTCACCATCACGTCGAAATTGCGCCGGTCGCCTGCCTTGGTCCATTCGTAGGGACGATCGACCGGCACCGCATAGGTCATCGCGCCGCTCTTCATGTCGATGCCATCGCCATCGATCAGCTGGACGATGCGGGTGTTCAGGCCCTTGGCCTTCATGTATTTGAGGCTGCCGGGCTCGAAGGACTGGACGAACACCGGCGCCCCCTTGTTGTTCCAGCCGGCGGCCTCGAGCATCGCGATCAGCTTGTCTTCGAGCGGCAGGCCCAGGTCGCGGAAGTAGGTCGGGTTCTTGGTCTCCGGATAGATGCCGATGGTGCGGCCGCTTTCGCGCGACTTGGCCTTCGCGAGGTCGATCACCTGCTGGAAGGTCGGCACCTTGTACTGGCCATTGAACTGCTGTGGACGCTCGGCATCGGTAGAGATGGCCCCCAGCCGCTGGATCTCGGCCAAGGTGAAATCATTGCTGAACCAGCCGGTCTGCGTTTCGCCGTCGACCTGGATGGTCTTCTTGCGAGCCGCGAATTCGGGCCGGCTGGCGACGTCGGTGCTGATCGCCAGGTTGGGATCGTGGCGCGTGATCAACACACCGTCCTTGGTCGAAACCAGGTCCATCTCGATGTAGTCGGCACCCAGTTCGATCGCGCGCGCGTAGGCCTCCAGCGTCTCCTCGGGCAGATAGCCCGAAGCACCGCGGTGCGCGACCACCAGCGGCGGCCGGCCGTCCAGCGTCGGCAGGCCGGAGGTGGATTTGCCGCCCGGCGCGCTGCAGCCCGCAAGGCAAAGCACAGCGGCCAGCGTGGCGGCTGCGATCGGGGTCTGGCTGGATGTCATGGTTCTTCTCCTTGGTGAATGCGACCGCACAGCCTACTCCCGCGCCATGACACTTCGGCGGCGCCGGCGCGCCAGACCCGACTTCCGGGACAATGCCCCGCATGCCACACGTGCTTTCCTCCCGCAGCCTCGAACTCGCGCAGACGCTGCTGCGCATGAACACGGTCAGCGCCAACAGCAATCTCGAGCTGATCGATTTCGCGCGCGACCACCTGGCCGGCCTCGGCGTGCGCAGCCGGCTGACCTACAACGCCGACAAGACCAAGGCCAACCTGTTCGCCACGCTGGGCGCCGGCAAGAAGGCCGGCGTGATCGTCTCGGGCCACACCGACACCGTGCCGTGGGACGGGCAGGACTGGAGCGTCGACCCGCTGTCGGGGATCGTGCAGGACTGGCCCGCCGATGATGCCGATGCCGAATCGGCGCGGATCGAGCCGCGCCTCTACGGCCGCGGCGCCGCCGACATGAAGAGCTTCATCGCGATCGCGCTGGCCAATGCCGAACGCTTCATCGAGAGCGACTCGCCGTTCGCGGTGCACTTCGCCTTCAGCTACGACGAGGAGGTCGGCTGCTTCGGCGTCAGGGAACTGATCGCCGACATGAAGGACCAGGGCATCAAGCCGCTGGCCTGCATCATCGGCGAGCCGACGCTGATGGTGCCGGCGATCGCGCACAAGGGCGTCTACCGCTACAAGTGCTGCGTGCGCGGCAAGGAGGCGCATTCGTCGCTGACACCGCAGTCGGTCAACGCGATCGAGATGGCGGCGCGGGTGGTCGGCAAGCTGCGCGACATGGCCGAGGGCTTCGAGCGCGACGAGCGGCGCTACGCGGGCTTCGACGTCCCCTTCAGCACCGCCAGCGTGGGCCAGTTCCATGGCGGCATCGCCGACAACGTGGTGCCGCGCGACGCCGAATTCCGCTATGAATTCCGCAACCTGCCGACGGCCGACGCGGCGCGGATGCAGAAGGAAATCACCGACTACGCCAGCCGCACCGAGACCACCATGAAGAAAGTCGCCCCCGACGCCGGCTTCAGCTTCGAAACCATCTGCGAGATTCCGAGCTTCCTGAGCTCGGCCGACGAACCCGTGACCCGGCTCGCGCAGCGCCTGGCGAAGGAATCGCGTACCACGCTGGTGGCTTTCGGCACCGAGGCCGGCCTGTTCAAGAATGCCGGCATCCCGACCGTGGTCTGCGGCCCCGGCAGCATCGCGCAGGCGCACCAGCCCGACGAGTACGTGACGCTGGAGCAACTGGCGCGTTGCGAGCAGTTCCTGCAGGGTCTGGCCGCGACGAAGGAGATCCGCTGACCCGGCGCGCGCCATGAAGCGCGTCGCGCTGTCGCTGCTGGGCGCCGCCGCGCTGCTCTACGCGCTGGCGACCGCGCTGGAGCCCCGCCATCCGGTCTGGGGCTACGTGGCGGCCTTCGCCGAGGCCGCGATGGTCGGCGCGATCGCCGACTGGTTCGCGGTGGTGGCGCTGTTTCGCCACCCGCTGGGCCTGCCGATCCCGCACACCGCGATCATCCCGGCCAACAAGGACCGCATCGGCGCCAAGCTGGCCGGCTTCATCTGCAACAACTTCCTGAGCACGCCGCAAGTGCTGGCCAAGCTGGCCCAGTTCGACCCGGCCGCGCGGCTGGCGCACTGGCTCTCGCGGCCGGCGAGCGCCGAGAAGCTCGGCGGCCACCTGGTGGCCGCGGCGCGCTACGGGCTCACGGCCTTCGACGACGCCCGGGTGCGCGACTTCCTCGGCCGCCTGGCAGCGGCCGCGCTGGCCCAGGTGGACCTGGCCCGGCTGGCCGGCCAGGCGCTGGATGCACTGACTGCCGGCGGCCGCCATCACGCCCTGCTCGATGACGTGCTGCGGCAGGTCACGGCGGTGGTCGAGGGCGACGAGGTGCAGGAGCGGATCACCGAGGCGATCGCGCGCGAGATCAAGACGCTGCGCTACGTCGGCCTGGACCAGGTGGCGGCCCGGCTGGCGACGCGCAAGATCGTGGCCGCGGTGGTGCACACCCTGGGCGAGATGGCGGCCGAGCCGGACCATCCGCTGCGTCTGCGCTTCGATGCCTCCATGGCCGGCTTCGTCGAGCGGCTGAAGACCGACCCCGAATTCCAGCGCCGCGGCGAAGCGATCCGTGCCGAGCTGCAGGCGCATCCGGCGCTCGGCGACTACCTGCACGGCCTCTGGAGCGAACTGCTCGCGTGGCTGCACGACGACCTGGCGAAAGGCGATTCGAGCATCCGCCGGCGGCTGGTCGCGATGGCCGGCGCGCTCGGCGCCCGGCTCTCGGCCGACGAGGCGATGCGGCGCTGGATCAACGAGCAGATCGTGGATGCGGCGCCGCGCGCGATCGAGCGCTATCGCGAGGACATCCGGCGCTACATCGTGGAACGGGTGGCCGACTGGAACACCGACGAGATGACGGTGGAGCTCGAGCGCAACATCGGCCGCGACCTGCAGTTCATCCGGGTCAACGGCACGCTGGTCGGCGGGCTGGTCGGCCTGGCGATACACACCGCGACGCAGCTTTGGAGGGGCTGATCAAGCGGGAGCCATGGCGCCATGCGCCTTCCGCGACGATTGAAACCGGCGCAGCCCAAGTCCAGGGATACCGCGGAACCGGCTTCGCCGGGCCGCTGGTATCGCCCCCTTGAGGGGGCAGCGCCGCAGGCGCTTCGGGGGTGATTCACCTACCCTGGCAAAAGCCGCTCCTGCGCGATCACCAGCAGCCCGTCCATGATCAGGCTGTCGACCAGTTCGAAGTCGCCGTTCATGCTCGGCGCCATCTTCCAGCCGGCGCCGCCGGTCATGTAGCAGGCCGGCTCGGCGCCGCAATGCGCCCGCACGTGCTGCACCATGCGCTCGACCGCACCGGCGATGGCATAGGTGCCGCCGCTGGTCAGGGCGTCGCTGGTGTTGGTGGGGAACTCGCGCACTTCGCCGGTCGGCACGTGCAGACCGGCGGTGCCGGACTCGAGCGCGCGCAGCATGATGCCGTGGCCCGGCAGGATCAGGCCGCCGAGGAACTTCCCGTGCACGTCGACCGCCTCGACCGTGACCGCGGTACCGATCATCACCACCACCATCGGCCGGGGAGCCCCCTGCAACAGCATGCGATGGCGGGCCCCGATCATCGCCACCCAGCGATCGGCGCCCAGCCGGGTGGGATGGTCGTAGCCGTTGACGATGCCGGCCTCGGCGAGGCTCGACACCACCCAGCGCGGCGAACATTCGAAGCGCTCGACCAGCTGCTCCTCGGCGCGGCGCCGCACGGCATCGCCGGCCACCACGCAGCCGAGCATCGACTCGGGCGCGGGCAGCTCGGCCCAGGGGCCCTCGGCCAGCCGCTCGATGTGATCGAGGAACTCGGCGCCATGCGCGATCGGCACGGCGCCGGGACGCGCGGCGTCGTAGAGGGACCACTTGAGGCGGGTGTTGCCGATGTCGATCGCGAGGAATGCCATGCGCGGCATTATTGCGAGTTGTGCTTACGGGCGCTTGCACATGGGATGGCCGCCTACGCGAAAGCGCCATCTTCCGCCGTTAAAGTGGCCTGCCCCATCAACCAATCAAAAGGAGAAACCATGGGTTTGCTGAGTTTCATCAAGGAGGCCGGAGAGAAGCTCTTCGGCGGTTCGGTGGCGCAGGCGGCGGAACCGGACAAGGACAAGGCGGCCGCGGCGGCCATCAAGACCTACATCGAGACCCAGAACCTGGGCCTCACAGGGCTGGAAGTCGGCTACGTCGCCGTCACCGGCATCGTGACGCTGTCGGGCAACGCGCCGTCGCAGGAAGCCAGCGAGAAAGCCTCGCTGGCCGCGGGCAATGTGGCCAACGTGACCCAGGTCGACAACAACCTGGTGGCACCGGCAGCCGACCCGGCGCAATACCACGACGTGGTCCGCGGCGACACGCTCTCGGCGATCTCGAAGAAGTTCTACGGCGACGCCAACAAGTACAACGTGATCTTCGAGGCCAACAAGCCGATGCTGAGCCATCCGGACAAGATCTATCCGGGGCAGAAGCTGCGCATTCCGAAAATCTAGCTCGCCCCCAGGTTGCCCGGCACTTCGTGTCCGGGCGCCCACCCCCTACCGGGGGCAACACCAGCGGCCCGGCGAAGCCGGTTCCGCGGTGTTTCACCAACGGGCCGGGCTGCGCCGGCCTAATCAATCCGCGCTGTGGTTTTTCTACGGCTGCGCGCAGCGCGCCCGTTCGTGGGCAGTCGCGGAACCGGCTCCGCCGGGCCGCTGACTGCGCCCCCGGTAGGGGGTGGGCGGGCTACACGCAGTGAGCCCAACCTGGGGGCGAGCAACAGCCCCGCGGAACCGGCTTCGCCGGGCCGCTGGTGTTGCCCCCGGCAGGGGGTGGGAGGGCTACACGAAGTGAGCCCGACCTGGGGGAGAGCTAAGCCTGTTTCCAGGGCAGGCCGCGGAAGCGCCAGCCGCCTTTTCGGCCGCGGTGCCCGTCCGCATCGGCATCGCCCTCGAAACCTTCGAGGATGTTGTAGGCCTCGATGCCCAGTTCGGTCGCGCGCCTGGCGGCGGCGATCGAGCGCACGCCGCTGCGGCACAGCATCAAGGCCTTGGCGCCCGCCGGCATGGCGGCCCGCAAGCCTTCGTCGAAGACCGGATTGAGCGCCATGCCGGGCCATTGCTTCCAGGCCAGGCCCACCGCGCCCGGCACATAGCCCACCCATTCGCGCTCGGCGTCGCTGCGAACGTCGACCAGGACGCCCTCGCCGCTGGCCATCCACTGCGCCGCCTGCTCCGGCGTGACGTCGCCGGCATAGCCCGCGGCCGGCCTCACGCCGGCCCGTTCAGCAGCCGGAGAAGGCGTTGTCGCGTCGGTTGGGGTCATTTCTTGTCTTGTCCTTGAAAGTTGGAGGGAAAAGAGCCGGGCCGAATCCTTCATCACGCGGGAAAACGGCCCGCCGCAGATCGAATTCTGCTCAGTTCGAGAAAACCCTCTCTATCACAAAAGTTCACCTATGAAAGAAAATGTCTAGGTCTCATATCCACGGAGGCACGCAATGACAGAGCACTCAATGAGCCGTCGGCGCAGTCTGTTGAAAGGGGCCGCCGTCGCGGCCGGCACCCTCTCCGCGCCCATGGTCGGCATGGCCCAGACCACTTCGATGCGATTCCAGAGCACCTGGCCGGCGAAGGATATCTTCCATGAATACGCCCACGACTTCGCCAAGAAGGTCAACGACATGGCGGGCGGCCGCCTGAAGATCGAGGTGCTGCCCTCGGGCGCCGTGGTGCCGGCCTTCCAGCTCCTCGAAGCGGTGAACAAGGGCACGCTGGACGGCGGCCATGGCGTAGTGGCCTACCACTATGGCAAGAATTCGGCGCTCGCGCTGTGGGGCTCGGGCCCGGGCTACGGCATGGATGCGAACATGGTGCTGGCCTGGCACTACTACGGCGGCGGCAAGGCGCTGCTCGAGGAAATCTACAAGTCGATCCACATGGACGTGGTGTCGTACCTCTATGGCCCGATGCCGACGCAGCCGCTGGGCTGGTTCAAGAAGCCGATCGCGCGCGTCGAGGACCTCAAGGGCCTGAAGTACCGCACCGTGGGTCTCGCGGTCGACATCTTCACCGAGCTGGGCGCGGCGGTGAACCCGCTGTCCGGCGGCGAGATCGTGCCTGCGCTCGACCGCGGCCTGATCGACGCGGCCGAGTTCAACAATGCGTCGAGCGATCGCGTGCTGGGTTTTCCCGACGTGGCGAAAAACTGCATGCTGCAKAGTTTTCACCAGAGCGGCGAGCAGTTCGAGATCCTGTTCAACAAGGGCAAGTACAACGCGTTGCCGCAGGAGCTTCGGTCCATCATCGACTACGCGGTGCAGGCCGCCAGCGCCGACATGAGCTGGAAGGCCGTGGACCGCAACACCAAGGACTACCAGGAGATGAAGAAGGCCGGCGTCAAGTTCTACAAGACGCCCGACGCCATCCTGCGCGCCCAGCTCGCCGCATGGGACAAGATCATTGCCCAGAAGGCGAAGGAGAACCCGCTGTTCCAGAAGGTGCTCGACTCGCAGAGAGCCTTTGCGCAGTCCGCCGGCCAATGGCAAAACGACTACATGGTCGATTTCAAGATGGCCTACAACCACTACTTCTCGGCGAAGAAGGCCTGACGGCCATGCGCCTTCCCCGCCATCGCGGCGCCAGCCCTTCCGGTTGACCCCGGAAGGCTCCTTCTTGCCAGCTGCACGCCGCGACGCCGATGAAAACCCAACAACTGCTGCATGCCGCCGACCGCCTGAGTACCTGGGCCGGCAAGACTTTCGCGTGGCTCATCGTGGCGCTCATGCTGGTGGTGTGCGCCGAGGTGTTCAAGCGCTATGCGCTCAACGCGCCCACGGCGTGGATCTACGACGTGAACAACATGCTCTACGGCACGCTCTTCATGATGTGCGGCGCCTACACGCTGTCGCAGGACGGCCATGTGCGCGGCGACTTCCTCTACGCCGGCATGAAACCGCGTACCCAGGCCACGCTGGACCTGGTGCTCTACATCGCCTTCTTCCTCCCCGGCATCGGCGCCCTGACCTGGGCTGGCTGGAGCTACTACCAGGACTCCCTGGCCATGAACGAACAGACCTTCAATGCCACGCCGCTGCCGGTGTATCCCTTCAAGTTCGTGATCCCGCTGGCCGGCGCCATCGTGATGCTGCAGGGGCTCGCCGAGATCCTGCGCTGCGTGGTGTGCCTGCGCACCGGCGCCTGGACGCCGCGGCTGAAGGACGCCGGCGAAATGGACGTGATCGAGCAGCAGCTCGCCAACAGCACCTTCGTGGACGAGGAGGCGCGGCGCGACGCCATCGAGCGCGCCAAGGACGTGGACGAAGCGGCGCGCCACCGCGGCAGGGAGGCGCCATGAGACGTCCCATGGCGATTCGCACCGCGGCGGCGCACGGCGCAAGGGTTTGCGAATGACCCAGGCCGCACTCGGGCTCACGATGCTCGGCCTCATCGTGGTCGTCATCATGCTGGGCTTCCCCACCGCCTTCACCCTGATGGGGCTGGGCATGCTGTTCGGCTTCGTCGCGTTCTACGACCCCGCCGCGCCATGGTTCGACAACCACATCTTCGACCTGATGGTGCAGCGCACCTTCGGCGCGATGACCAACGAGACGCTGCTGTCGATCCCGCTGTTCGTGCTGATGGGCTACGTGATGGAACGCGGCGCGCTGGTCGACAAGATGTTCTACAGCGTGCAGCTCGCGTTCCGGCGCGTGCCGGGATCGCTGGCGGTCGCGACCCTGATCATCTGCACCTTCTGGGGCATCGCCAGCGGCCTGGTCGGCGCGGTGGTGGTGCTGATGGGCGTGATCGCGATGCGGCCGATGCTCGACGCCGGCTACGACACGCGGCTCGCCGCCGGCGTGATCACCGCGGGCGGCACGCTGGGGATTCTGATCCCGCCGTCGGTGATGATCATCGTCTACGCCGCGGTGGCCGGGCAGTCGGTCGTCAAGCTCTACGCGGCGGCGATGTTTCCAGGCTTCTTTCTCGCTTTCCTCTATCTGATCTACGTCATCGCCTGGGCGCTGATCCAGCCCAAGGTGGCGCCGAAGCTGCCGCCCGAAGCACAGCGCGCGCCCGTCACGCCCCCGGTGGCGCACATCGCCGCCAGCTACTCGCAACGCCTGCTGCCGGCGCTCGCGACCGCGGTGCTTCGGCCCGGGCGCGCATCGGGCGCGGCAGCCGCCGGCGTGCGGATCACGTGGTGGATGCTGGTGCGCTATCTGGCGCAGGCGCTCGTGCCGCTGCTTCTTGCGGCCGTGACGCTGGGCTCCGTCTGGTGGTATGTGACGATCTATTCGCAGAAAGACACCAACCCGCCGCCCCCGGTGGCCGAGCAGTCGCGGCAGGCGCCGCAAGGCGGCAGCGCACTGGCCGAACCGCGGGCCCAGGGCTTGCAGGAGCCGCCCGCCGAAGGGCTGCAGGAGCCGCCCTCGTCCGAAGGCGTCCAGGAGCCGCCCGCCGCTGACAACCCCTCCCCCGGCGCCGGAGAAGGCCTGCAGGCGCTCGGCGAGCCGGTCGCCGCACCGCACGCGCAGGCGGTCCCCGCCGCCTTCTACACGGGCTTCTGGCTGACCTGCACCTTCGTGCTGGTGCTGCTCGGCTGGTACTACGCGAAGCTGGACGCCGAGCAGTTCGAGATCCTGCGCCTGCTGGTGTCGTCGGTCATGCCGCTGGGCATCCTGACGCTGGTCGTGCTGGGCGTGATCCTGTTCGGCATCACGACCGCCACCGAATCGGCGGCCGTCGGCGCGGCGGGCGCCTTCCTGATGGCCTGGCAGGCCAAGACGCTGAACTTCCAGCGCATCAAGGAGGCCGTGTTCCTGACCGCGAAGACCACGGCGATGGTCTGCTGGCTGTTCGTGGGATCCGCGCTGTTCTCGGCGGTCTTCGCGCTGCTCGGCGGCCAGCGCGTCATCGAAGGATGGGTGTTGGGAATGGACCTGACGCCGCTGCAGTTCCTGCTGTTGTCGCAGGCGCTCATCTTCGTGCTCGGCTGGCCGCTCGAATGGACCGAGATCATCGTGATCTTCATTCCGATCTTCCTGCCGCTGCTGGCGCATTTCCAGATCGACCCGCTGCTCTTCGGCGTGCTGGTGTTCGTGAACCTGCAGGCCGCCTTCCTGTCGCCGCCGGTGGCGATGTCGGCCTTCTATCTGAAAGGGGTGTCGCCTTCACACGTGACGCTCAACCAGATCTTCGCGGGGATGATGCCCTACATGCTCATCGTGATGCTGTGCATGGTGTTCATGTATCTCTGGCCCGGCCTGACGCTTTGGTTGCCCCAATACCTGTACGGAGGCTAGCCAAAGGTCAAAAAACCATCCATTGGGATGGTGATCAGATGGTGCTAGGATGGCGAGATGCAAAGTCATCCCGCGCCGGCCGCGCTGCGCGCCAAGCCACCCGAAGCCGAGAAGATCACGATCAACCTCGGCTATGTCGATCTCGGCCAGGTCGACCTGCTGGTGGGCGAGGGCTTCTACTCGAACCGCACCGACTTCATCCGCACCGCCATCCGCAACCAACTGGCGGTCCATGGCGATGCACTGAAGCAAGTGGTCGCCCGCAAGATGCTGGTGCTCGGACTGCAGCAGTTCAGCGCCGCCGACCTCGAGGCCGTGCGCCGCGCCGGCGAGCGGCTCGAGATCCGGGTGCTCGGCCTGGCCAGCATCTCCGCCGACGTGACGCCCGAGCTGGCACTCGAAACGATCGCTTCGGTCACCGTGCTCGGCGCCCTGCATGCGAGCGCCGCAGTCAAGGCCGCGCTGGCCGGCCGGCTGCGCTGATCCGCTTCTTTTCCCTCTCCGAAGGCCCCAATGAATCCCCTGTTCGAACGCCTGATGCGCAAGGCCACCCTCCTCACCCAAAGGGGCAACCTGCAGGAAGCGACCCGGGCGATCCAGCGCGCCCTGCGCGGCGGCGCCGCGACGCCCGATGCGGCGGAGCGCGAGAGCCGCATGCCCGCGGCCAACGACGAAACCCTGGTCGTCGACGTCGAGGCCCGCCGGGTCGAACCGGCGCCGGCAGAGGCGCCCGCGCACGAAAGCGGCGGCATCGAGCCCGGCATCGAGCAATGGAGCGACGGACTGTTCGCCCACCAGCACCGGCCGATCGCGTACAAGCTCTTCGTGCCCGAGCAGGGCGCCGGCAGCCCCCGCCCGCTGCTGCTGATGCTGCATGGCTGCACCCAGAACCCGGAGGATTTCGCCGCCGGCACGCAGATGAACCGGCTGGCGCGCGAGCACGGATTCCTGGTCCTCTACCCGGCCCAGACCCAGCACGCCAACTCGTCCAGGTGCTGGAACTGGTTCAAACCGCAGCACCAGCAGCGCGGGCGCGGAGAGCCGGCCCTGCTGGCCGCGCTGACCCGGTCGGTCATGGATTCGCACGATGTCGATCCGGCGCGCGTCTATGTCGCAGGCCTGTCGGCCGGCGGTGCGATGGCCGACATCCTCGGGCGCGGCTACCCCGACCTGTTCGCCGCGGTCGGCGTGCACTCGGGGCTGCCGAGCGGCGCGGCCAGCGACCTGATGTCGGCGCTGGCCGCGATGAGGAGCGGGCCCGCCGGTGCCGGGACGGGCGGCCCCGCCGTGCCCACCATCGTCTTCCACGGCGATGCCGACAGCACCGTGAACGCCCGCAACGGCGAGGCGCTGGTCGCGGCCGCGCTGGCGGGCCAGGACAGGGTCGCGACCCCGATGCAGGCATCCCCGGGCCGGTCGACGCAGGGCCGGGGCTTCACGCGGCAGGTGCATGCGGATGCCGATGGCGTGCCGACGGTCGAGCACTGGCTGCTGCACGGCGCCGGACACGCCTGGTCGGGCGGCGATGCGCGCGGCTCCTACACCGACCCGTCGGGCCCGGATGCCAGCGCCGAGATGCTGCGCTTCTTCCTGAGCCACCGGAACGCGCTCGCCGGCGCCATGCCCTGACAGCCGCTCCGACCTGCGGGCGAGCGGCGGGCCGGCTTACATGCGGTTGCGTGCAGCGCTGAAATATTGCCCTGCTTTGCAAAGCGGACGCCAGCGCGGAGCCGCCCTCGCGCGTTGTATGCGAAGAGACGAAAGAGCCCTTCGATGATCCGCCCCTTCCCCGATCTTCGCGGCCGCACGGCCGCTTGGCTGCTGGGCCTGGCGTTGCTGCTGGCCGGCCTGCCCGCGGCCGCCCAGCAGGATCCCCCTGGCCGAGTCGGCAGCCTGAACTTCCAGCAGGGGACGGTCAGCTTCTCGCCGGCCGGCGAGAACGACTGGTTCGAACTGGGCCCCAACCGCCCGCTCACCGCCGGCGACCGGCTCTGGACCGACCACAATGCACGGGCCGAACTGCACCTGGGCGCCGACACGCTGCGACTCGACGAGCACACCGGCATCACCCTCTCCGAGTTCGACGACGTCACGGTCCGCCTCACGGCCTCGCAAGGCAAGTTGCAGGTGCGGGTGCGCGAGGCGCTCGACGGCCGGCGCTTCGAGATCGACACCGCGAACCTCGCGGTGGTGGTCGAAGGCCCCGGCGACTACCGGATCGAGACCGACCCGGCCGCCGGTACCACCCGCATCGCCGTGGCCGCGGGCCGGGTCACGCTGTTCGGCGAAGGCGGCGAATCCGTCGACCTGGGTGCCCAGCAGCAGTTCATCGCCTCGGGCCGCAACCTGGCCGCCGCGAGCGGCGCACCGGTTCGACCCGACAACGGCTTCGATCGATGGGTGGCCGAACGGGACCGCATCGAGGATCTGTCGATCTCGGCCCGCTACGTCTCGCGCGAAGTGGTCGGCTACCAGCAGCTCGACGCCTACGGCGACTGGCGAAACGATCCGACCTACGGCAGCGTCTGGTATCCGCGCAATGTCGCCCCCGACTGGGCGCCCTACCGCGACGGCCAATGGGTCGACGTGGCGCCCTGGGGCTGGACCTGGATCGACGCCGCGCCATGGGGCTTCGCGCCGGCGCATTACGGCCGCTGGGCGCGCATCGGTCCGCGCTGGGGCTGGGTGCCCGGCCAGCGGCACGCGCGCCCGGTGTACGCGCCCGCGCTGGTCGGCTTCGTGGGCGGTGCCGCCGGTGCCGGCGCGAGTCTCGCGATCGGCGGCGGCCGCAACGGCGTCGGCTGGTTCCCGCTGGCGCCCGGCGAGCCCTGGCGGCCGGGCTATCGCGCCAGCCAGCGCTATGTCGACGAGGCCAATCGGGCCGCCTTCCAGCGGCAGCTCGCAGCACGCCGAGCCGGCTTCGCCAACCAGCAGTGGCCTGGCGCGGTCACGGTAGTGCCCACCGACATCTTCGGTCGCGGCCCGATCGGCCGCCGCGATGTGGTCCGCCTGCCGGCCGACCGGATGACCGGCGCGCCGGTCGGGATGGGGGCGCCGATACCGCTCGGCGATCACGGGCGCGGTGGTTTCGGTCGCCCCGCCGCGCCGCCCCCGCCCCAGTCTGCGATGCAGCTTCGGCAGTTCCAGCAGGCGCAACCGTCGCAGCCAGCGCAGCAGCTTCAACAGGCTCAGCAGATCCAGCAGCAACAGCAGTTACAGCAGCGCGCGGCGCAAGCGCAAGCGGCGCAGGCGGCGCAACAGATGCAGCAAGCGCAGCAACTGCAGCAGGCCCAGCGACTGCAACAGGCACAACAGATGCAACAGGCCCAGCAGTTGCAGCAGGCTCAGCAGATGCAACAGGCCCAGCAGCTGCAGCAAGCTCAGCAGATGCAGCAGGCCCAGCGGCAACAGATCGAAGCCCAGCAACGCGCCGCGCAAGCAGCACAGGCACAGGCACAGGCACAGGCACAAGCGCAAGCACAGCAACAACTTCAACTGCAGCAGCAGGCCCAGCGCCAGCAGCAGGAGGCGCAGCAGCGTGCGGCCCAGGCGCAAGCCCAGCAATTGCAGGCCATGCAACAGATGCAAGCCCAGCGCGCACAGCAGCTGATGCAGGCGCAACAGCAGATGCTGCACGCCCAGCAGGCACAACAGGCACAACAGGCACAACAGGCCAACACGGTCCGCCAGGCGCAGGAAATGCAGCAGCGCGCGCTGCAGATGCAGCAGCCGGCCCGGGTGCCGGGCGAACCTCGCGGGCCGCAGCGCTCGGGCATTCCGGTGCCCGACAGGCCTGGCGCGCCGCAGCAGGACCGCCCTTAGGGCCTGTTCACCCTATTTCCGGGGTCGCGAAGGCCTGCCAGGACGGGCCAATCAAGGCGCGCGACGCGGCATGTGCGTTGGCACATGCGAGGAGCGCAACGCCGAGTGGCTCGTCCTGGCAGGCCTTCCCTTCGGGTTGCCGCGCGAAGGGGCCGTCTGCGGCGTTGCCCGCGCTTGCAAGGCGAAAGCCTTGCTGCGCGCAGGCGCCTTGCATCCAGCCCCTTCGCGTGGCAACGCGATCCCCGGAAATAGGGTGAACAGGCCCTTAGGCGCCGCGCAGCGGCAACGCCTCGCGCCGGCTACAGTCGGCGCGAAGGAGTTCCCATGCGCACCTACGACTTCGACCTTTTCGTCATCGGCGGCGGCAGCGGCGGCGTGCGCGCCGCACGGATGGCGGCCCAGCGCGGCGCCCGCGTGGCGCTGGCCGAATGCGCCGAACTGGGCGGCACCTGCGTCAACGTGGGCTGCATTCCTAAAAAACTCTACAGCTACGCGGCCGGCTACGCGGAAGCCTTCGAGGAGGCGGCCGGCTTCGGCTGGGATCTCGGCGAGCGGCGCTTCGACTGGAACCGGCTGAAGGCCAACCGCGGGCGCGAGATCAAGCGGCTCAACGAGGTTTACCGCAGCCTGCTCGAAGGCGCCGGTGCAACACTGATCCACGGCTGGGCGCAGCTGGTGGACGGCCACACCGTGCAGGTCGGCGAACGCAGCTGCACCGCCGAGCACGTGCTGCTGGCGACCGGCGGCATGCCCTACGTGCCGGACCTGCCCGGGCGCGAGCATGTCATCGTGTCCGACGCGATGTTCGATCTCGACCCCTTCCCGAAGCGGCTGCTGGTGGTGGGCGGCGGCTACATCGCCTGCGAGTTCGCCTCGATCTTCAACGGCCTGGGCGCCCAGGTGGTCCAGCTGCAGCGCAACGCCCACCTGCTGAGCGAATTCGACGAGGACATCCGCGAATTCCTGGCCAAGGAGATGCGGCGTGCCGGCGTCGACATCCGCTTCAACACCGAGATCGCCTCGATCCGCCGCCTCGACAGCGGCCTGTGCGCGATCCTGTCGCGGGGCCAGCGGGTGGAGGCCGACGCCATCCTGTTCGCCACCGGGCGGGTTCCGAACACCCAGGGCATGGGGCTGGAGGCCGTGGGGATCGCGCTCGACGAGCGCGGCCGCGTGGTGGTCGACACCCGCTACCGCAGCTCGGTGCCTTCGGTCTACGCGGTGGGCGACGTCTCCACCTCCCAGCAGCTCACGCCGGTGGCGCTGGCCGAGGCGATGGCCGTGGTCGACACGCTGTTCGGCAAGGGCCAGCGGCGGCTCGACTACGACTACACGCCCACCGCCGTCTTCACCCATCCCAACATCGGCACCTGCGGCTTCACCGAAGCCGCGGCGCGCATGAAATTCGGTGCCATCACGCTCTATTCGAGCGAATTCCGGGCGCTGCGCCATACGCTGTCCGGCAGCCCGGAGCGCACCTTCATGAAGCTGATCGTCGACAAGGCCAGCGACCGCGTGGTCGGCCTGCACATGGTCGGCCCCGACGCCGGCGAGATCGTGCAGGGCTTCGCGGTCGCGATGCGCGCCGGCGCCACCAAGGCGATGTTCGACAGCACCATCGGCATCCACCCGACGGTGGCGGAGGAGTTCGTGACGATGCGGGAACCGATGCCGGGTTGAAACGAGCCCCCACGCTCCCTCACTTCGTGTGGTCGCTGCCCCCCGAGGGGGCGCAGGCCGCCTTGGGGCGGCCCGGCGCCGGCCTGGATCGCCCCCACGCTCCCTCACTTCGTGGGGTCGCTGCCCCCCGAGGGGGCGCAGGCCGCCTTGGGGCGGCCCGGCGCCGGCCTGGATCGCCCCCACGCTCCCTCACTGCGTGGGGTCGCTGCCCCCCGAGGGGGCGCAGGCCGCCTTGGGGCGGCCCGGCACCGGCCTGGATCGCCCCCACGCTCCCTCACTGCGTGTGGTCGCTGCCCCCCGAGGGGGCCGCAGGCCGCCTTGGGGCGGCCCGGCGCCGGCCTGAGCCCTCCGGTGCCGAACGATCGGCAGGGCTGCGTCACGCCTCTTCGCCGCGCGACTTCAGCCCCTCGTCCAGCACCCACTCGCGGAACGCCGCGAAGGCCGGCATTTCGAGGCGGTCGGGCCGATAGCAGAGGTAGTGCCCCTGGTCCACGTTCACGGGCGAACCACAGGGGCTGCACAGTGCGCCCTCGCCGAGTTCCTCGTGCACCAGCAGCCTGGGCACCAAGCCGATGCCCAGGCCACTGAGCGCCGCCTGGATCAGCGCCGAGTACTGGGCGAAGCGCGGGCCCGCCATCGTCTGCACCTCGGGCACGCCGTGCTGCGCGGCCCATTGCCGCCACGCGGTGGGCGCCCCCTCGTGATGCAGCAGCGTATGGCCCAGGATGTCGGCCGGCCGCGCGATCCGATGGCGGCTTTCGACCAGCGCCCGCGCCACGATCAGCACGAACTCCCGTCCCGCGATGTATTCGGAAACCACGCCGGGCCAGCCGTCGGGCCCGTAGCGAATGGCGGCATCGACGCCCGCGGGGATGCCGTCGCCGGGCTCCAGGTGCCGGCTGAAGCTCAGCATCACGTGGCGGCTCTTCTGGCTGAAGGCCGGCAACCGCGGAATGAGCCATTTGGTCAGGAAGGTGGGCACGCTCGCGAGCGTCAGCAGCCCCGCGCCGGCATTGCCCGAGCGGGCCTCGAAGGTCGCCGTCTCGATGGCGCGCAGGCCGCCCGAGATCTTCTGCCAGTACACGCGCCCCTGCGGCGTGAGCTGGACGCCGCGGCCGTTCTTTTGCAGCAGCTCGCGCCCGAGAAAAGCCTCGAGCCCTGCGATCTGCTTGCTGACCGCGCTCACGGTGATGCACAAGGCACCGGCCGCGAGCGTGATGCTCTGGTGGCGCGCCACGGCGTCGAAGGCCAGCAACTCCTGGATGGTGGGGCAGTCACGCTTCATGCGGGGCTCCCATTGATGAAAATTCGGTGAAAAACATTTTCCAATTGCTCAAGCATCATCATCCAACTTTCATCCATCGGCTCGCACGCTCTTCCTAGAATCGCATGAACGCTGCGGCTGACCTTGTGCAGACAGTAGCGCATCCGGAAAGTATCCCGGGTGACCATGACACTGGAGACAACCCTTGGTTCGCGGCRTCTCGCTCCTCTACGGCCTCTACCTGCTGCTGCCCATCGTCCTGCTGCTGGTCGGCAGCGTGGGCGGCAACTGGACCAACACGCTGCTGCCCACCGGCGTCACGGGGCAGTGGTACCTCGACCTCTGGCTCGACCGCTCGTTCCGCAAGGCCTTCGTGAGCAGCCTCGTGGTGGCGATGTCGGCCTGCGCGATCAACACGGTGCTGGCGTTGCCGCTGGCCTACGCCTTGCACCACGGCGCGCGGCGCAGCGGCAGCCTGGGCGCGCGCATCGTCAGTGCCACGCCGGTCGCGGTGCCCGCCATCACGCTGGCCTTCGGCTACATGATCGTCTTCAACACCGACCTCGCGCCGTGGCTCGGCTCGATGCCGCTGCTGATCGCGGCGCACGCGATCCTCACGCTGCCGTACCTCACGAACACGCTGCTGACCGACCTGCGCCATCTCGACCTCGGCCGGCTCGAACAGGCGGCGGCGACGCTCGGCGCCTCGGGCTGGCAGCAGTTCACCGGCATCGTGCTGCCGAACCTGCGGCAGAGCCTGCTCAGCGGGCTGGTGATGGTCGCGGCCATCTCGGTCGGCGAGTTCGGCGTTTCGAATCTGCTCACGAGCTTCCAGAACCGCACCTATCCGGTGGTGCTGCTGCAGGCCTTCTATGGCGCGACCGGCTTCGCCTGTGCGGCCACGGTGATCCTGCTGGTGCTGGCGAGTGCGTCGGCCCTTCTTTCCTCCTCTTTGGCGAAGCAGCCCGCGAGCCGCCGGGCCGCTCCCAAGGCAAGCACCGCAGCGCGCGGCGCGAAGGTTTTCCAGCCATGAGCGCCGTGCCGGGCCGCCCCAAACAAGCTCGCACCGCAGTGCGAAGCACGAAGGTACTCCAGTGAGCCTCCTCCTCGACAAGGTCAGCTACAACTACCCGGGCAGCACGCACGGCCTGCACGATGTCTCGCTCGACGTGCGCACCGGCGAGCTGGTGGCGGTGATCGGCCCCAGCGGCTCGGGCAAGTCGACGCTGCTGAAGCTGGTGTCCGGCCTGGAGACGGGGCACGCAGGCCGCATCGCGCTCGACGGCGAAGACATGTCGCGCAGGCCCGCGCACCAGCGGCACATCGGCATGGTGTTCCAGAGCTATGCGCTTTTCCCGCACCTGAGCGTGCTCGACAACGTGGCCTACGGACTCAAGCTGCGCAAGGTGGCGACGCCGGAACGGCGGCGCCGCGCGCAGGAACTGCTCGACATCGTGGGGCTGGGCGACTACGCGCAGCGCGCGGTGGCGCAGCTCTCCGGCGGGCAGCAGCAACGCGTGGCACTGGCCCGCGCACTGGCCATCGACCCCCGCGCCTTGCTGCTCGACGAGCCGCTTTCCGCCCTCGACGCCAGCGTGCGAGGCCATTTGCGCGACCAGATCCGGTCGATCCAGCAGCGTTTCAACGCGACCACGCTGCTGGTCACGCACGACCAGGAAGAAGCGCTCGTGATGGCCGACCGCGTGGCCATGCTCAAGGACGGCCGGCTGCTGCAGATCGCCACGCCCCGTGAAATCTATGAGCGCCCCGCGAGCCGCGCGGTGGCCGAGTTCGTGGGGCTGTCGACGATCCTGCCCGCGACGGTCAGCGCGGCCGACCGGCTGGACCTGGGTTTCACCGAATTCTTCGCTGCCACCGGCCACCGCGCCGTCGGCACCCAGGTCCACGTGCTGGTGCGGCCCGAACACATCGAGCCCGATCCGAAGCCCGGCAGCCTGAACCGCCTGGCGGGCCGCAGCGTCGCGCAGCGCTACCTGGGTTCGCTCACGCGCTACGACTTCGAAGTGGCGGGCGCGGCCAGGCCTTTCCTGGCGGAGTCGCCCGCACCCGCCACCGAGGCGATCGCCATCGCCCCCGAACACCTCCGCCTGCTCGACCACTGAGCGCCGACCTTCGTCATCACCCGTCCACCGAGGAGCCACCATGCAACGCAGACATCTGATCCAGGCCGCCGGCGCACTGCCGCTGGCGACGCTCGCGGCCCGCACCGCCTTTGCCTTCGACGGCCCCGAGCTCTATGCGGGCGAGAAGGCGCTGTACGCCGAGGCGCAGAAGGAAGGCCTGTGCGTCTCCTTCGACACCGGCCCCGAGTGGGCCAACTGGAAATCGCTGTTCCGCGACTTCAAGAAGCGCTACCCGGAGATCGAGCTGACCTACAACGACATCGGCTCGGCCGCCACGGTGGTCGCGCTCGAGAAGACCAGGCGCCGCCCGCAGGCCGACACCGCCTACTACTTCGCGGCCTCGGGCGTCGATGCCGCGAAGAAGGACGTGGTCGCACCCTTCAAGCCGGTCAACTTCGACCAGCTGCCGCCCGTGTTCCGCGAGGCCGAGGGCCGCTGGTTCACGATCCACACGCTCAACATCGCCTTCCTGGTCAACAAGAAGCTGGTGAAGAACGTGCCGAGCGGCTGGGCCGACCTGCTCAAGCCCGAGTTCAAGAGCACGGTGGTGTACCTCGACCCGCGCTCCACCGGCATCGGGCAGGTGCTGACCTTCGCCGCGGCCTACGCCAACGGCGGCAGCGTCGACAACGTGCAGCCCGGCACCGACTACCTCGGCAAGCTCCACGCGGCCGGCAACGTGCTGCGCGTGGAAGGCACGACGCCGTACGCCAAGTTCCTGAAAGGCGAGATCCCGGTCTGGATCAGCTACGAGAACGACGGCCTCAAGGCCAAGTACGTCGACGGCATGGGCGACGCGGTCGAAGTCGTGATTCCGAAGGAGGCCAGCGTGGCGGCGCCCTACGCGATCAGCCTGGTGAAGAACGGCCCCAACCCCAATGCCGGCAAGCTGTGGCTCAACTTCATCATGAGCGAGGCCGGCCAGTCGCTGTTCGCGCAGGGCTTCGTGCGCCCCGCCGTGCCGGGCACGGCCCTCGGCCCCGACGTCGCGGCCAAGATGCCTCCGGCGCCGCAGATCCGCCCGCTCGACGTGGTCAAGGCCTCGGAGCGCAAGGCCGAGGTGGACCGCCTCTGGGCCCAGGCTGCCCTGGGCAAGTAGGCCGGCATGCGACGCTTTGGTGCCTGGCCCGCCTGGGCCTTCATGGCGCTGTTCTTCGCGGCACCGCTGGCGGCGCTGCTGCCCGAAGCCTTCAGCGGCGGCGGCAGCGCCTTCGGCCGGCTGTTCGGCAACCCGCTGTTCTTCGGCGCGCTGCGCAACACGCTGGTGCTCGGGCTGGCCGCCGGCGCGGTGTCGGCGCTGGTGGGCACCTGCATCGCGATCGAGCTCGCGCGCCAGCCTGCGGCGCGGCGCCAATGGATGATGACGCTGCTGGGCCTGCCGCTGGCCTTCTCGGGCCTGGTGATCGCCTACGGCTTCATCCTGGCCTTCGGCCGCGCCGGATTCGTGACGCAGTTGCTCGCGGGCCTGGGGGCCGACCCGGCGGCCATCGGCAGCTGGATCTACAGCGTCTCCGGCCTCGGCTTTGCCTATGCCTATTACCTGATTCCGCGCGTGGCGCTGTCGCTCTACCCCGTGTTCGCCAACCTCGACCCGCGTCCGGCGCAGGCGGCGCGCACGCTGGGCGCGTCGCGGGCGCGGGCCTTCTGGGACACGGTGGTGCCCGAGGTCGCGCCCTCGGTGCTGTCGAACGCGTGCATGGTGGCCGCGATCGCGATGGGCACCTACGGGACCGCGCTGGCGCTGGTGGGCACCCAACTCAACATCCTGCCGCTGATGCTGCTCGCGCAGGTGGGTGACGGCGGTTCGGATTTCGCGGTGGCAGCGGCCTTGTCGCTGGTGCTGATGGTGGCGTGTGTGATCGTGATGGGAGTGGGCGATGTCGTTACGCGAAGGCGCGAGCGTGGTGCTGTCGGCGCCGGTCATTGAAGCGCTGGCGCGCCTCGCGCAGCGGCAGCGGGGGCCGATGCGCCACCTTCAGCCCGTGGCCATCCTCGGCCCCGGCGACGGCGGGCAGGCCGAGTGCGAGGCCGCCCATGCGGTGGCGCATGCGCTGGCTGGCGCGGGCATGGCGATCGTCTGCGGTGGCCGCGGCGGCGTGATGGCCGCGGCCTCGCGCGGCGCCACCGAAGCCGGCGGCATCGCCGTCGGCATCCTGCCCGAGGATGACGACCGCAACGCCAACGAATGGCTCAGCGTGGCCGTCCCCACGGGCATGGGCGAGATGCGCAATGCGATCATCGCGCGCAGCGGGGTGTGCCTGATCGCCATCGGCGGCAACATGGGGACGCTGTCGGAAATGGCGATGGGTCTCAAGTGGGGCAAGCCGGTGTTCGTGATGCACGGCGACATCGAACTGCCTGGCGCGGTACCGGCCACCGGCGTCGACGACATGCTCGCCAAGGTGCTGGCCTGCCTGCTGGCTCCGGGCTCGCCATGAGATGAAAAGCCCCCACGCTCATCGCTTCGCGTATCGCTGCCCCCCGAGGGGGTGCTCAGTGCCCTTCGGGCGGCCGGGCGGGCACTGAGATGACTTCGCGGCGGGTACCGCCGCATTGCACAATGCCGGCATGCCCTACATGCCTGCCTTCATCGCGCCCGCCCGCTTCACCGATCCCGACGCCGCCCTGGAACAGATCCGCCTGATCTACAACGGCGGCCTGCAGCACCTGCGCGAGGCGATGCAGCGCTTCGTCGCCGGCGAGAGCCTGCCGGGCCGGGTGCGCGCCTGCTACCCCTTCGTTCGCGTCCACACGCACACGGTCTCGCGCCGCACGCCGGCGGCCAACGCCGGCCTGAGTTATGGCTTCGTCTCGGGCCCGGGCCGCTACGAGACCACGCTGACCCGCCCCGACCTGTTCTCGCGCTACTACCGCGAACAGTTCCGGCTGCTGCTCGAGAACCACCAGGTCGAGCTCGAGATCGGCACCAGCACGCAGCCGATCCCGATCCACTTCTCCTTTGCCGAGAACGACCACATCGAAGGCACCATGAGCGCCGAACGCCGGGCGCTGATGCGCGACGTGTTCGACCTGCCCGACCTCGGCGCCATGGACGACGGCATCGCCAACGGCACCTACGAGGCCCGGCCCGGCGAAGCGCAGCCGCTGTCGCTGTTCACCGCGGCGCGGGTCGACTACTCGCTGCACCGGCTGCGCCACTACAGCGGCACCGCGCCCGAGTGGTTCCAGAACTTCGTGCTGTTCACCAACTACCAGTTCTACATCGACGAGTTCGTGCGCCTCGGCCACGAGGCGATGACCGACGAGAACAGCGAGTACATCGCCTTCATCGAGCCCGGCAACGTGGTCACGCGGCGCCGCGGGCTGGCCGCGGGTTCGAGCCCGATATTCGGCGATCTGCTCGACGACTCCCAGGGCACGGCGCCGCCGCGCCTGCCGCAGATGCCCGGCTACCACCTGGTGCGCGAGGACTGCACCGGCATCAGCATGGTCAACATCGGCGTCGGCCCGGCCAATGCCAAGACCATCACCGACCACGTGGCGGTGCTGCGCCCGCACGCCTGGGTGATGCTCGGCCACTGCGCCGGCCTGCGCCAGGGGCAGCAGCTCGGCGACTACGTGCTGGCCCATGCCTACGTGCGCGAGGACCACGTGCTGGACGAGGAACTGCCGCTGTGGGTGCCGATCCCGGCGCTGTCGGAAATCCAGCTCGCACTCGAGAAGGCGGTCGAGGAAGTCACCGGCACGCAGGGCTCCGAACTCAAGAAGATCATGCGCACCGGTACCGTGGCGAGCACCGACAACCGCAACTGGGAGCTGCTGCCGGGCAACCAGCCGCAGCGCCGCTTCAGCCAGAGCCGGGCGGTCGCGCTCGACATGGAAAGCGCCACCATCGCGGCCAACGGCTTCCGCTTCCGGGTGCCCTACGGCACCTTGCTGTGCGTCAGCGACAAGCCGCTGCACGGCGAGATCAAGCTGCCGGGCATGGCCAACCAGTTCTACCGCGAGCGCGTCGAGCAGCACTTGCGCATCGGCATGGCGGCGATCGACATCCTGCGCAAGGAAGGCTCGAGCCGGCTGCACAGCCGAAAGCTGCGCAGCTTCGCGGAAGTGGCGTTTCAGTAGCCGAACAGCGCCGGCACCTCGCGCCGCGCCCGCGGCATCAGTGCCAGCGCACGGCTGTCCAGGTCTTGCCGCACCCAGCCGCGCTGCAAGGAAAGCTGCAGCAGCGCGGCACCCAGCGCGCCGCCCAGATGCGGGCGTCGCTCGCTCCAGTCCAGGCAGGCGCAGGCGAATCGACGGCGCTTGCCGCGGGCGGCCTGCACGTCGAGGCCCAGCGCCTCGAGCGCGCGCTCGCCGTCCGGCGTCAGGTCGTAGGCCTGCCCCTCGCCGCTCGACGGCCGGAGCCAGCCCCGGGCATGAAGATGGTCGTGCAACGCCACGCCGGCGGTCCCCGCCATGTGGTCGTAGCAGGTGCGCGCCGCCCGCAACGGGCTGGGCGTGCGGGGCTTGAAGAGGCTGCGCGAGACGCCCGCCACCACCAGCAGGCTCTCCAGCGCCGCAGCGACCTCACCGCCCGCGAGCCGGAAATAGCGATGCTTGCCCTGCGGCACCGAGTCGATCAGACGCTGCGCCTTGAGCCGCGCAAGGTGCGAACTGGCGGTCGACGCAGCCACTTCGGCGACCGCCGCGAGTTCGGTTGCGGTGCGCGCATGGCCGTCCATCAGGCAGCACAGCATGCGCGCCCGCGCAGGCTCGGCAATCGCACCGGCCAGGCGCGCGAGATGGGTGTCGGCAGTGGATGCATCCATGATTCGATCGTAAGCGAAGCGTGTCGACAGGAAAAGCAGAGACTGCAAAGCATGAACAACACTGCTTCGCCGGCCGACGCGATCGCCGCCGTCACCCACTCGAACCCGTACCCCTGGTACGCCACCCTGCGCGGCGGTCCGGCGCTGGCCTTCGACGAAAGCCGGCAGCTCTGGGTCGCGAGCCACGCCGAGGTCGTGCGCGAGGTGCTCGCCAGTCCCGACCTCGGCGTGCGTCCCGGCGCCGAACCGGTGCCGCGCGCGATTGCCGGCAGCCCCGCCGGCGAGGTGTTCGGCCAGCTCGTGCGCATGAACGACGGCGCGCCGCACGCGGCGCTCCGTCCGGCGTTGCAAGCCGGGTTGGCTGCGCTCGATCCCGCCGCCGCGCATGCGGCCGCGCTTCGGGTTACCCGAGCCATGCCGGCGAACGCGACATCGGACGCCTGCCTGGCCATGCCGGTCCGCACCGTCGCGCATCTGCTCGGTTTCGCGGACGACGCGTTGCCGCGGGTCTCGGACTGGATGAGCGACTTCGTCGACTGCCTGTCGCCGTTGTCGACGCCGGCACAGCTCGCCGCCGCCAGCGTGGCGGCCGAGGCCCTGATGGCGCGCTTCGACGACCTGGTCCACACCCGGCCCGCGACGCGCGGCAGCCTGCTGGCGTCGGTGCAGGCGCGGGCACCCGACGCCACCTCGCGCGCGCTGCAGGCCAACCTGGTCGGCCTGCTCTCGCAGACCTGCGAGGCCACGGCCGGCCTGCTGGGCAACAGCCTGGTGGCCCTGGCGCGCGAACCCGGACTGCGCCGCAAGATCGGCACGCGCATGGACCTGCTGCCCTCGCTCGTGGCCGAAGTCGCTCGCCATGATCCGTCGGTGCAGAACACGCGCCGCTTCGTCGTGCGATCCACCCGCGTGGCCGGCATCGAACTGGCGCCGGGCGACGCGGTGCTGCTGGTGCTGGCCGCCGCCAACCGCGACCCGGCGCTGAACCCGGCACCCGCGACCTTCGAGCTGATGCGCGCCGAGCGCCGGACGCTGGGCTTCGGCCACGGCCCGCATGCCTGCCCCGGCCAGGCCCTGGCTTGCACGATCGCCGCCGCCGGACTCGAGGCGCTGCTCGAAGGCGGCGCGGACACCGGTGCGTTGGGCGAACGCGGCTGGGACTACCGCCCCTCGGTCAACGCACGGATTCCGGTCTTTCGCTGAGCGGCAGCCGACTCAGCCGGCTTCGGGCCAGCGCCCGGTGGCGGCCAGGTACGGCGACAGTTGTGCGCGGCCCCAGCGCAGCGGCAATGCGGCCGGCCGGTGCAGCACCGAGACCACCTGCATGCGCAGCAAGCGCTCGGCGCCCTCGAAGGCAGCCAGCTCCGGTCCCTCCCAGACCACCTCCGCCGTGACGGCGAGCTGCAGCAGGTCGCCGCTGTCGAAGTCGACGAACAGCAGGCCGGCGCGCGGATTCACCGCGATGTTGCCCAGTGTGTTGAAGAAGCTGTTGCCGACGAAGTCGGGCACGGTCAGCGTGCCTTCGCCGCTCACGCGCACGAAGCCCGGGCGGCCGCCGCGGTGCGAGACGTCGACCCCTTGCGCCGCGCCGACCTGCCCGGCCGACGGGTGCGACGTGGCGATGAAGAAGGTGTCGGCCTCGGCGATCAGCCGCCGCGCCGCGGCATCCAGGCGATCGGCCCGCCGCGGCGCCGCAATCGGCCCGGTGGCATCGACGAAAACCGGCTCGCGGGCCTGGATGTACTTCGGGCAATTGCCGAAGCTCTGCTTCACCTCGACCGAGAAGCCAGCGGCGTCGACGCGCTCGACGATGCCGTTCATGCGGTTGCGCCGCCGCGTATGCGGCTCGATGCCGAGCAGCCCGATCGACGCACCGGGCGCCAGCGACGCAGCGAGCGGGTCCTCGTCCGCCGGCCGCGCGTCGATGCGCAGCCGATGCGGGTCGGGCGAATGCGCGAAGCCCGGCGGCGCCGCCAGCACGCTGGCCCACGGTTGCGAAGCGGCGTCGACGCTGCCGGCGACCAGGAACGGAAGCTGGGCGAAGAAGTCCCGATGCTGGTCAGGCATGTGATCGCGGATGACTCGCGCGCCGAATGCCTGCATACGTTCCCGCACCCCGGCCCGGGTCTGCATCGCGCGCTCGCCCTCATGCCAGGGCGACGCTTCGAAGGCGGTGTTCATTAGGCAACCTCCGTGCTTCGCACTGCGGTGCGAGCTTGCTTGGGGCGGCCCGGCGCGGCGCTCACTGGAGTACCTTCGCGCAGCAGCGCTTCGGTATTCGCCTTGGGAGCGGCCCGGCGGCTCATGCCCGCAGCCCGATGCGTGAAGCCACCATCGGCACGAAACCCGGCAGCGCCTCGACGCGCGCCAGCCATGCGCGCACCTGGGGATAGGCCTCGAGCGACACGTTGCCCTCCGGCGCGTGCGCCACGTAGCTGTAGTTGGCGATGTCGGCCAGGGTGGCGGACGCGCCGGCCAGGAACGGTCTCGCCGTGAGTTCGCCCTCCATCACGCGCAGCAGATCGTGCGAGCGCGCGATCACCTCGGCCGGGTCGCGGGCCAGGCCGAACAGCACGATCACGCGGGCCACCGCGGGGCCGGCCGCCAGCGGGCCGGCGGCCACCGACAGCCAGCGCTGCACCTGGGCCGCGGCGAGCGGATCGCGCGGAATCCAGCGCGCCGGATCGGCGGCGTAGCGTTCGTTGAGGTACACCAGGATCGCGTTGGAGTCGCACACCGTGACATCGCCATCCTCGATCACCGGCACCTGGCCGAAGGCGTTGCGATGCAGGAAGCCGGGGCGCTTGTGCTCGCCCGCGCGCAAGTCCACCTCGTGGGTCTCGAAGGGCAGGCCGAGCAGCGAGAGAAACAGGCGCACGCGATGCGAGTGGCCGGAAATCGCCGAACTGTAGACCTTGATCGGGGCGGCGGGACGGGATGCAGTCATGGGCTTTCTCCTGGACGTTGGGGGAATGCCTCGATTCTTGTTTGTTTCTCGCCGCGAAGTAATGGCAAGGAGCGCATTTGACTGCTGTGATTTCCGGTCTAATCACCCGATGGACCGCCTCAAAGCCATGCAGACCTTCGTCCAGATCGCCGACCAGGGCAGCCTCACCCGGGCCGCGGACGCACTCGGCAGCTCGCTGCCGGCCGTGGTGCGCTCGCTGGCCGCGCTCGAGACACACCTCGGCGTGCGCTTGTTCCACCGCACCACGCGGCGCATCTCGCTGACCGAAGAGGGACGCCGCTACCTGCACGACGCGCGCGAGGTGCTGGCCGCGGCCGACGCCGCCGACCGCGCGCTCAGCGTCGATGCGGCCGAGCCCGCGGGGCAGCTCACGGTCACGGCGCCGGTGCTGTTCGGCCACATGTACGTGGCGCCGGCAATCGTCCGCTTCCTGCAGCGCTACGGGCGCATTCGCTGCAGCGTGCTGCTGCACGACCGGCCGGTCAATCTGCTCGAGGAAGGCGTCGATGTCGGCATCCGGATCAGCAGGCTGGACGACTCGTCGCTGGTGGCGCAGCAGCTCGGCAGCATCCGCCGCGTCGTGGTCGCGAGCCCAGCCTGGCTGCGCGCGCACGGCCGCCCGACACATCCGCGCGAGCTGTCGCGCATCAACTGCGTCTGCGTGCAGCCGAATACCGGCGGCCAGTGGATGTTCCGCGACAACGGCCGGCCGCTGGCCGTGGCGGTCAAGGGCAACATCGAGTTCAACCACATCGCGCCGGCGATCGAGACCTGCGCCGCCGGCATGGGCTGCGGCATGTTCCTGTCCTACCAGGTGCTGCCCCTGGTGGCCCAGGGCCGACTCGAGATCCTGCTCGAGGACTTCGAGGCGCCGCCGCGGCCGGTGAGCGTGATCTACCCGCATGCGCGGTTGCTGCCGGCGCGCACGCGGGCCTTCATCGACTGGATGAAGCAGGAGTTCAGCGGCCTGCGGCTCTGAGCCGGGCCGCACGGCGCTTGCGCCACAATGCGCCGGTGCCGAATCCCCTCTTCCACGCCAGCCACCTGCGCAAGCGCTACGGCGACACCACGGTGGTCGACGACCTGTCCTTCGAGATCGCGCCCGGCGAGTGCCTCGGCGTGATCGGCCCCAACGGCGCCGGCAAGACCACCACCATCCGCATGTGCCTCGGGCTCACGGCGCCCGACGGCGGAACGATCGAAGCGCTCGGCGGCCTCTCGATGCCGCGCGACGCCCGCGCCATCAAGGCCCAGCTCGGCGTGGTCAGTCAGTTCGACACCCTCGACCCCGACTTCAGCTGCGCCGAGAACCTGATGGTCTACGCGCGCTACTTCGGCATGCGCCGCGCCGAGATCGCGCCACGCATTCCGCAGCTGCTCGAGTTCGCGGCACTCTCGCACAAGGCCGATGCCAGGCCGGGCGAGCTGTCGGGCGGCATGCGGCGGCGCCTGTCGCTGGCCCGCGCGCTGGTCAACGACCCGAAGCTGCTGATGCTCGACGAACCCACCACCGGTCTCGACCCGCAGGCCCGGCACCTGATGTGGGAGCGGCTGCAGGTGCTGCTGGCGCAGGGCAAGTCGATCCTGCTCACGACCCACTTCATGGACGAGGCCGAACGCCTGTGCTCGCGGCTGCTGGTGCTCGACCACGGCCGCAAGATCGCCGAGGGCCGGCCGCGCGACCTGATCGCCGAGCACCTGGAGCCCGACGTGGTCGAGCTCTACGGCGACGGCGCGCTCGAACTCGCGCAGTCGCCGCTGAAGGACTTCGCGGCCCGGGTCGAGGTCAGCGGCGAGACCGTGTTCTTCTACACCCAGGACGCGCGCGGCCTGATGGCGGCGCTGGGCGACCGCAGCGGCCTGCGCACCTTCCACCGGCCCGCCAACCTCGAGGACCTGTTCCTCAAGCTGACCGGTCGGCAGATCAGAGAGGACGGCTAGACGACATGGCGGACTCGACGACTTTCACGTCTGCGGAGACTCCGATGGCGCCCGCGGCCCCCTCGGTCTGGCGGCCGCCCGAGCTCTCGATGCGCTGGTGGCCGGTGTTCCTGCGCAACCTGCTGGTGTGGCGCAAGCTGGCGATCCCGAGCCTGATCGGCAACATCGCCGAACCGCTGATCTGGCTGGTGGCCTTCGGCTACGGCATGGGGGCGCTGGTCGGGCAGGTGCAGGTCGACGGCACGAGCGTGCCCTACATCCTGTTCCTGGCCAGCGGCTCGATCTGCATGAGCGCGATGAACGCGGCCTCGTTCGAGGCGCTCTATTCGGCCTTCTCGCGCATGCACGTGCAGAAGACCTGGGACGGCATCATGAACGCGCCGGTCGGCCTCGACGACATCGTGCTGGCCGAGATGCTCTGGGCCGGCTTCAAGGCGATCTTCACCACCACCGCGATCCTGTTCGTGATGCTGGCGCTGGGCATCAGCCACAGCCCGAAGCTGATCGTCGCCTGGTTCGTGCTGGTCGGCGTCGGCGTCACCTTCTCGTGCATCGCGCTGATCTTCAACGCGCTGGCCAAGGGCTACGACTTCTTCACCTATTACTTCACGCTGTTCATGACGCCGATGATGTTCCTGTCGGGCGTCTTCTTTCCGCTGGAGCAACTGCCGGGCGTGGTGCGCAGCATCGCGGGATGGCTGCCCCTGGCCAGTGCGGTGGCGCTGGTGCGGCCGCTGTTCATGGACCAGTGGCCGGCCGACTGGTGGCGGCATGCGCTGGTGCTCGTGGCCTACACGGTGGCCGCGTTCTGGGTTGCGCTGGGATTGACGCGAAGGCGCTTCAGGGCGTGATGAGCCCCCACGCTCCCCCACTGCGTGTGGGTCGCTGCCCCCCGAGGGGGCCGCAGGCCGCCTTGGGGCGGCCCGGCGCCGGCCTGAACGCGCCCTTGTCCCCCGTGTGACAGCAAAGCGGCCCTGCGCTGCTAGCCTGCTTGCGGCTGTTCGACAACGAGGAGACAACATGAACCGCATCCTGAGCGGCGCCCTGCTGGCGTCGACGCTCGCCTTCGGCGCCTGCACAACCGTCACCGCACCGCCCAGCCGCCCCGCCGCCTGGGGCGCACCGGAAGCGATCGTCGCACCCTCTTCGTTCGGCGGCGTGCACGGCCTCGCGGTCGACCGCCAGGGCCGGCTGCTCGCCGGCTCGGTGGTCGGCAACACGCTGTGGGACATCGACCGCCAGAGCGGCGCCGCCCGCGTGCTGGTCAAGGGGCCCGAGGGCCAGGCCGACGACATCGCGATCGGTCCCAAAGGCGAACTCGCCTGGACCAACTACCTGATGGGCGCCGTGCGCATGCGCGACAGCGACGCTGCACCGATGCGCGTGGTCGCCAAGGACCTGCCGGGCCTCAATTCGCTCGACTTCGACCGCCGCAACGGCAAGCTCTATGCGTCGCAGGTGTTCCTCGGCGACGCCCTGTGGGAGATCGACCCCGCCGGCCAGAAGCCGCCGCGCCTGATCAAGAAAGACATGGGCGGCTTCAACGGCTTCGAGGTCGGCCCCGACGGCATGCTCTACGGCCCGTTGTGGTTCAAGGGCCAGGTGGTGAAGATCGATCCGTCCAACGGCGCCATGACCGTGATCGCCGATGGCTTCAAGATCCCGGCCGCCGCCAACCTCGACGGCAAGGGCAACCTGTGGGTGGTCGACGCGCGCAGCGGCGAACTGGTGCGGGTCGAACTGGCCAGCGGCCGCAAGACGGTGGCGAAGCAGCTCAAGCCCTCGCTCGACAACCTGGCGATCGCGCCCGAAGGCACGATCTATGTCTCGAACATGGCCGACAACTCGGTCGAGGCCTTCAACCCCGCCACCGGCGAGCTGCGGCTGCTGACCGGCGGCAAGCTGGCGGTGCCGGCCGGGCTCAAGATCGACGGCAACGACCTCTTCGTGGCCGACATCTTCGGCTTCCGGCAGGTCGATGCCAAGACTGGCGCGGTGCGCGACATCTTCCGGATGCAGCGCGATCCGGAGCTCGAGTACCCGTTCGCGGTCGGCCTGTCGGCGACGCATTTCGCGCTCAGCTCGTGGTTCACCGGCACCGTGCAGCTGGTCGACCGCAAGACGCTCAAGACCACGGCCGTGATCCACGGCCTGAAGGCGCCGGTCGACGCCATCCCGATGGCCGACGGCAGCGTCCTCGTGGCCGAGATCGCGACCGGCAGCGTGACGCGTGCGAGCGGCCCCAGGTTCGAGGACCGGCAGGTGCTGGCCAGCGGGCTCGGCGGCCCGGTGCAGATGATCGTCGGCAAGGACGGCGCGCTCTATGTCACCGAGGCCGCGGGCAAGCTCACGCGCATCCCGCTCGATGCCAGCGCGCCGCTGCGTGCGGTGGCCGAAGGGCTGGCAATGCCCGAGGGCGTCGCGCAGACGCCCTGGGGCAGCTTCATCGTGGCGGAAACCGCGGCCCGGCGGCTGGTCGAGATCGACCCGGCGAGCGGCAGCCGCCGCACGGTCGCCGAAGACCTGCCGATCGGCCTGGAACCGGGTCCCGGCATGCCGCCTCCCTATGTGCAGACCGGCGTCGCCGTCGGCAGCGACGGCACGATCTACATGACGGCGGACCGGAACAACGCGCTCTATCGGATCCGGCCGCAGCGCTGAGGCTCAGCCGCCGCAGTAGGCGGTGAAGGTGCTCACGAGGTGCGCGAAGGTGGCGCGCACACGGCGCACGCGGCGCAGGTCCTCGTGCATCGTGACCCAGGTCTCGAGACCGTGGCTGAAGGCCTCCGGCAGCACCGCCACCAGCGACGGATCGCGCCGCGCGATCGCCTTCTGGCAGATGCCGATGCCGAGGCCGGCCCGAATGGCCCCCAGCTGGGCGAGCTGGCTGTCGGTGCGGCAGCTGAACTTCGAGCGGGTCAGGCGCAGGCCGAGGGCATTCAGCGCACGCAGGTCGGCGGTCTCCCGGTCCGGCCCGATCAGCGCGAAGCGATCCAGTTCGTCCAGGCTCGCCGGCAGGCCGCTCTTCGCCAGGTAGTCCGCCCTGGCGAACAGCCCCAGCTCGACCGACCCGACCCGCGTGGCGACCATCGCGGCCTGCGTCGGCCGCACCATCCGCACCGCGATGTCGGCCTCGTGCCGCAACAGGTCCTCGTTGCGGTTGGTCAGGCTGAGCTCGAACACCAGGCCCGGCTGCGCATCGCGCAAACCGGCCAGCAGCCCAGGCAGCACCTCGGCGCCGACCACGTCGCTGGCGGTGATGCGCACCGTACCGCTTGCCGCATCGGTGTCGGCCGAGGCGGCGCGGGCGAAGGCGTCGGCCGCCGCGGCCATCGCCTCGGCGTGGCCGCCGAGTTCGCGCGCCGCGTCGGTCGGCGACAGGCCGCTGGGCGAGCGTGTGAACAGGGCGACGCCGATCGAGCGCTCCAGCGCCTCGAGCCGGCGCCGCACGGTCGGCTGCGCGACGCCCAGGGCGCGTGCCGCGGCCGACAGGCTGCCCTCGCGCAGCACCGCGAGGAAGGCACGCTGGTTCTCCCAGTCCAACGGATTCAAGCTCATACATTTCATACTAGCCGATAGCATCGTTATGACAATTGTGTTTACTCACCCTCGGTTCAAGAATCGCGTCCTCAACGAAAGGAATCGGTCATGGAACGAGGTACGGCACTGGTGCTCGGTGCGACGGGCGGAATCGGCGGCGAAACAACGGCGGCCCTGCTGCGGCGGGGCTGGCGGGTGCGGGCGCTGGCTCGCGACCCGGCCGGGGCAGCCG
>NZ_JBFUCJ010000079.1:0-34713 GCF_056405295.1 Variovorax sp. P1_H2
CCCTACTGCCTCGCCGTGCGCGTGTTGGCGGGAAGCGCCTGGGGCCAGCTGGTGCGGAAGGGATTGATGTCCAGCCCGCCGCGCCGCGTGTAGCGCGCGTAGACCGCCAGTTGGGTCGGCTGGCAACGCTTCCAGATGTCCGTGAAGATGCGCTCGGCGCAGGGCTCGTGGAATTCGTTGTGGTTGCGAAAGCTCACTATGTAAGCGAGCAGGCCGGCCTGCTCGATCGGCGGGCCGTTGTAGCGGATCTGCACGCTGCCCCAGTCGGGCTGGCCGGTSACCAGGCAATTGCTCTTGAGCAGGCGGCTGCTCAGGGTCTCGGTCACGGGCGGCTGGGTCAGGTCGCTTGACAGCAGTTCGGGGGCCGGCTGGTAGTGCGTGCACTCGATGTCCAGGCGATCGAGATCGAGGCCATCGAGTTCATGGACCGGCTCGAGGTCGAAGGCATCGGGCGCCAGCAGCCTGACCCCGATGCCGGCCGAGCGCTCGCTGCCGCGCCACAAGGCCTCGCCGAGGTCGGTCCGCAAGCGCTCCCGCACCGCCTGCGCATCCGTGAACACGGTGCTGTTGAAGCTGTTCAGATAGAGCTTGAAGGATTTGCTCTCGATGATGTTGGGCGTTTCGCAGGGAATCGTGAAGTGCGCGATCGCCACTTGCGGCTTGCCGCGCGGATTGAGCCAGCTCAGCTCGAAGGCGGTCCAGAGGTCGGCGCCGAAGAATGGCAGCCTGTCGCCTGCGATGCCCATGGCCTCGCGTTGCGCCGCCCGCGGGATCGGGAACAGGAGGCTGGCGTCGTACTGGTCGACGTAGGCGGAAGCACGGCCCAGCTGCGATTGCTCCGGGGTGTTGTCGAGGCTCATGGGCGGCTCTGGGCGTGGTCGAGGAAGGGAAGGATGTGTTGCATGAGGATGTCGACCACCGGCGGCGGAAGGTCGTGGCCCATGCCCGGAATCGAGACGAAGCGGGCACCCGGAATGCGCCGGGCCGAGTCCCGGCCGCAGGCGATCGGCACCAGCGCGTCGGCCTCCCCGTGCAGCACCAGCGCCGGACTGGCGATGCGCGGCAACATCTCGGAACGGTCGCTGTCGGCGACGATCGCGAGCATCTGCCGCACCACGCCGGCCGGCCGATAGGCGCGGCGCATGGCTCGCCGGATGCGATCGGCGACCACCTCATCGTCTTGCGGATAGGCCGGGCTCTGGATCCGCCGCACCATGCTCAGGCTGTGGGCCACCAGCGCCGCCTCGGTCCGGCTGGGCGGGCGCCGCAGCAAGGCAGCCGCGACGTCGGGACGCGGGCCCGGCAGCTTGCGGGCACCGCTCGAACTCATGATGCTCACCAGGCTGGCCGTGCGCTGCGGCGCACTGGCCGCAAGGCGCTGGGCGATCATGCCGCCCATCGAGGCGCCGACCACGTGGGCGCGCGGGATACCCAGCGCGTCGAGCACGCCGAGCGAGTCGTTGGCCATGTCCTGCAGGCTATAGGCCGAGCGCACCGGCAGCCCGATGCGCTGGCGCACGCTCTGCCAGAGCAGGTTGCCGGCACCGGCCTCGTCGAAACCCTGGCTCAGGCCGATGTCGCGGTTGTCATGGCGCACGACCCGGAAGCCCGCATCGACCAGCGCCTGGACGAAATCGTCGGGCCAGCCGATCAGCTGCATGCCGAGTCCCATGACCAGCAGCGCCACCGGCCGCCCTTCCCCGCCGCTGTCCTCGACCTCGATCTGAATCCCGTTGGCTGTGATCTTCATGGCGGCGGCATCAGGTAAATTCGCGCTCGCGCAGCCACTTGGTCGCGACCCACTTCTCGCCGGCCAGCACCGGCGCGCCGCCGTGCAACGTTCGGGTCGAGGGGTCGGGCCGGTCGTAGCTGAAGAAGACCCCGGTGCCGCGCTTGGGCGCGACTTCGAGGCCGACGTCGGGGAAGGTCGTGGCGCCGCCCTGCTCGGGCTCGTACAGGTACATCACCAGCGTCGCCACGCGCTGGCCGCCCCGGCGCAGGATGGTCGGCGTGCCGGGCTCGGCCGGATCGAAGTAGTCGTAGTGCGGACGATACTGGGCGCCCGGCGCATAGCGCAGCACCTGCAGGCCCTCGCCGAATTCGACCGGCCATCGAAGCAGCGTCGAGATGCGCTGCTCGAGCCGGGCGACGATGGGGTTCTCGCCGCGCTCGAAGAACATGCCGTCGCTGGTCCGATCGATATTGAGCGCTTCGCCGCCGGTCTGCGTCTCGACGGTGAGCGAGCGCGCGAGGCGCAGGCGCGCGGCAGCGATCAGGCCTTCGCATTCCTCGTCGGACAGCAGGTCGCCGAAGACGATGACCCGCGGATGGCGCATCGTCTGCAGCACCTGCACGCGGCGATCGCCGGCGTCGACGTAGAGCGGGGAGGCCGACAGGTCGGGGCCCGGCAGGCCCGGATGCGAAGGATCCACGGCGGGCACGGCCGTTCCCTGCACCTCGATGCCCTGCAAGGCGACATCGGCGACGTCGTCATGCCAGCCGGCAGCGCGCATCGAAGCGCGCAGGCTCGGCACCGAATGCCCGGCCGCGAGTTGGGCCGCGACCCACTCGCGCAGTTCGGGACTGATGGCCTGGCCGGTCATGCGGGCCTCCGCCGGAACACCATCCGATCGGCCTTCGACGCCGCGGCGTCGAAGGCGTAGCCCTCGAGATCGAAATTCTCCAGCGCCCTGGGCGTGGCGGCCTTGTGCAGCACCGCCCAGCGCGCCATCAGGCCGCGCGCCCGCTTGGCGAAGAAGCTGATGATCTTGTAGCGTCCGGGATCGCCCTTGGCACCCGTCCCAGCCTTCCATTCCTCGAACACGCACTCGACCACGCGGGCCTTGAGCACCCGCTGGTCGACCGACTTGAAATACTCCTGAGAGGCCAGGTTGATGACCACCGGCGTGCGGTCGGCGGCCAGCCGCTCGTTGAGGTGCTCCGCGATGCGCGGTCCCCAGAAGGCATAGAGATCCTTGCCGTGGCGGTTCTCGAGTTGCGTGCCCATCTCGAGCCGGTAGGGCTGCAGCAGGTCGAGCGGGCGCAGCACGCCATAGAGGCCGCTGAGGATGCAGACGTGCGCCTGCGCCCAGGCCAGCTGCCCGGCATCGAGGGACTTGGCGTCGAGCCCGCCGTAGACGTCGCCGTCGAAGGCCAGCGCGGCCTGTTTCGCATTGTTCGCACTGCCCTTCGAAGCCCAGGCCGCATAGCGCGCCACATTGAGCGCCGACAGCTTGTCCGACAGGTGCATGAGTTCGGCGATCTGCTGCGGCGATTTCTCGCGCAGGATCCGGATCAGTTCGGCTGCGGGGCTCCTCGGGCCTTCGAAGCGGGCTTGCGTGGCAGGCACCGTCTCGGGCACCGGCGTGTCGTAGTCGAGTGACTTGGCAGGGGAAAGCAGGAACAGCATCGTCGAATTATCGGCCGCCCGCGCCAAAGGCCGCCGCCCTGCCCTGTATGGAGTGCGCCTGCATTCTCAACCCCATTCGTCTGGAGATCCGCGATGAAGGCTGCTTCCCTGTTCCGAGCCGCTGCATTCGTGCTGGCGGCCAGCTGTGCCGGCACGGCGTTCTGGAGCCCGACCGCGGCCCATGCCGCGGCGCCGCTCGCCAAGGAACCGGCGCCGGGCTTCTACCGCGTGATGGTCGGCGATTTCCAGGTCACTGCCCTGTCGGACGGCACGGTCGCGCTGCCGGTGGACCAGTTGCTGACTCTCGCACCACCCCGCCCCAGGTGAAGAAGATCCTGGCCCGCTCCTGGTGGACACTGGTGCGGCGGGCCTGTTCGGGCCCACCCTGGGCCAAGCTGGTGGCCAACCTGAAGGCGGCCGGCCCCGGCGCCGGCCGCCTGCGGGCCCAGGGCTCGGGCTACGTCTGGCTGCCGGTGAACTACGCGCCGCCGCAGTGAGCACGGCGCCCGCGCAGTCGAATAAAATCCCCWGACCTTCACCCCCACAAGCGGCATCCTGCGGGATGCCGTTCGTCTTTTGCAACGCCATGAGCGACACCCTGCCCCAACCCGGCCTCGAGAGCCTTTCCAAATCCTTCGAACCCGTTGCCATCGAGGCGCACTGGGGACCCGAATGGGAGCGCCGCGGCTACGCCGCCGCCGGCTACCGCGGGACGCAGAAGCCCAAGGAAGGCGCGTCCTCGTTCGCGATCCAGCTGCCGCCGCCGAACGTCACCGGCACGCTGCACATGGGCCACGCGTTCAACCAGACCATCATGGACAGCCTGGCGCGCTACCACCGCATGGCCGGCGCCAACACGCTGTGGGTGCCGGGCACCGACCACGCGGGCATCGCGACCCAGATCGTGGTCGAGCGCCAGTTGCAGGAGCAGAAGATCAGCCGCCACGACCTGGGGCGCAAGAACTTCGTCGCCCGGGTCTGGGAATGGAAGCAGCAGTCTGGCAACACCATCACCCAGCAGATGCGCCGCATGGGCGACACGGTGGACTGGAGCCGCGAATACTTCACGATGGACGAAGACCTGTCGAAGGTCGTCACGCAGACCTTCGTGCAACTGTATGAGGAAGGGCTGATCTACCGCGGCAAGCGGCTGGTCAACTGGGATCCGGTGCTGAAGACCGCGGTCAGCGACCTCGAGGTCGAGAGCGAGGAGGAAGACGGCTTCCTCTGGCACATCGCCTATCCGCTGGAAGACGGCTCGGGCACGCTCACGGTCGCGACCACGCGGCCCGAGACCATGCTCGGCGACACCGCGGTGATGGTCCATCCCGAAGACGAGCGCTACAAGCACCTGATCGGCCAGCGCGTGAAGCTGCCGCTGGCCGACCGGCTGATCCCGGTGATCGCCGACGACTACGTCGACCGCGAATTCGGCACCGGCGTGGTCAAGGTCACGCCGGCGCACGACCCGAACGACTATGCCGTGGGCCAGCGCCACAAGCTCGAGAACCTCTGCGTGCTGACGCTGGACGCCACCATCAACGACAACGCCCCGGAGAAATACCGCGGGCTCGATCGCTTCGTCGCCCGCAAGGCCGTGGTGGCCGATCTCGAGGCGCTGGGCCTGCTGGTCGACACGAAGAAGCACAAGCTCATGGTGCCGCGCTGCGCCCGCACCGGCGCGGTGGTCGAGCCGATGCTGACCGACCAGTGGTTCGTCGCCATGAGCAAGCCCGACGCCCACGGCCAGTCGATCGCCCAGAAGGCGATCGAAGCCGTGCGCTCGGGCGAGGTCAGCTTCGTGCCCGAGAACTGGGTCAACACCTACAACCACTGGATGGAGAACATCCAGGACTGGACCATCTCGCGCCAGCTTTGGTGGGGCCACCAGATCCCGGCCTGGTACGACGCCGAGGGCAAGGTCTACGTGGCGCGCAGCGAGGAAGAGGCGCAGGCCCAGGCACCGGGCAAGACGCTCGTGCGCGACGAGGACGTGCTCGACACCTGGTACTCGTCGGCGCTGATTCCGTTCTCGTCGCTGGGATGGCCCGCGAAGACCGAAGACCTGGATCTTTACCTGCCCTCGACCGTGCTGGTCACGGGCTACGACATCATCTTCTTCTGGGTCGCCCGGATGATCATGATGACCAAGCACTTCACCGGCAAGGTGCCGTTCAGGCACGTCTACATCCACGGCCTGGTGCGCGACTCGCACGGCAAGAAGATGAGCAAGTCCGAGGGCAACGTGCTCGACCCGGTCGACCTGATCGACGGCATTGCACTGCCCGAGCTGCTCGACAAGCGCACCCAGGGCCTGCGCAAGCCCGAGACGGCGCCGGCCGTGCGCAAGAACACGCAGAAGGAGTTCCCGGACGGCATCCCGGCCTTCGGCGCCGACGCGCTGCGCTTCACCTTCGCCTCGCTGGCCTCGCTGGGCCGCAACATCAACTTCGATGCCAAGCGCTGCGAGGGCTACCGCAACTTCTGCAACAAGCTCTGGAATGCCACCCGCTTCGTGCTGATGAACTGCGAAGGCCAGGACTGCGGTCTGCGCGAGCACACCAAGGAAGAATGCGCGGTCGGCGGCCCGGCCCACGGCTACCTGAAGTTCAGTCCGGCCGACCGCTGGATCAGCTCGAAGCTGCAGCGCGTCGAGGCCGAGGTGGCCAGGGGCTTCGAGGAGTACCGGCTCGACAACGTCGCCAATGCGATCTACCAGTTCGCCTGGGACGAGTTCTGCGACTGGTACCTCGAGATTGCCAAGGTCCAGATCCAGCAGGGCGATGCGGCCCAGCAGCGCGCCACGCGCCGCACGCTGATCCGCACGCTCGAGACCCTGCTGCGCCTGGCGCACCCGGTGATCCCCTTCATCACCGAGGAACTCTGGCAGAAGGTGGCGCCGGTGGCCGGCCGCGCGGGCGAGTCGGTCATGATCGCCGCCTACCCGAAGAGCCAGCCCGAGAAGATCGACGAGGCCGCCGAGTCCCACGTGGCACGGCTCAAGTCGCTGGTCGACGCCTGCCGCACGCTGCGCGGCGAAATGAACGTCTCGCCCGCCACCCGCATGCCGCTGTAYGCGGTGGCCGACGATGCCGCCAGCAGCGCCTTTCTGCGCGACGCGGCGCCGGTGCTGCAGGCGCTGGCCAAGCTCAAGGAGGTGAAGGTGTTCGACGACGCGGCGGCCTGGTCGGCCGCGGCCGAGGCAGCGCCGGTGGCGGTGGTCGGTTCGGCGCGCATCTGCCTGCACATGGAAATCGACAAGGCCGCGGAAAAGGCGCGGATCGGCAAGGAGCTTGCGCGAATCGAGGGCGAAATCGCCAAGGTCAATGCAAAACTCGGCAACGAGGCCTTCGTCGCCAAGGCGCCACCTGCGGTGATCGAGCAGGAGCGCAAGCGGCTGACGGACTTCAGCGCCACGCTCGATCGGCTGCGCGACCAGCTTGTCCGCCTCGGCTGACAGACTGGCGACAGCCGCGGCCTTTAGTATCCCGGGTGGGCGCCTCGCGGTGCCCACCTCCCCCTTTCATCCTCCAGATCAGACGAAAGCCCATGTCCCACACTTCGACGCGCATTCGCAAGGCCGTGTTTCCCGTAGCAGGCTTTGGCACCCGATTTCTACCGGCCACCAAGGCCCAGCCCAAGGAAATGCTGCCGGTGGTGGACAAGCCGCTGATCCAGTACGCGGTCGAAGAGGCCTATGCCGCCGGCATCCGCGACATGATCTTCGTCACCGGCCGCAACAAGCGCGCCATCGAGGACCACTACGACACCGCCTACGAGCTCGAATCGCAGCTCGAGGCCAGCGGCAAGTTCGAACTGCTCGACATCGCCCGCTCGGTGATGCCCGAGGACATGACCTGTTCCTACGTGCGCCAGCCGCGCATGCTGGGCCTGGGCCACGCGGTGCTGTGCGCCGAGCACCTGATCGGCGACGAGCCCTTCGCGGTGCTGCTGGCCGATGACCTGATGGTCGGCCCGGCCAACGGCGAACCGGTGCTGGCCCAGATGACGCGGGTCTTCGATCGCCTCGGCGGCTCCCTGCTGGCCGTGCAGGAGGTGCCCCTGGCGCACGTCAAGCGCTACGGCATCGTGGCTGGCGACACGGTCGAGTCCGGGCTGGTCAAGGTCAATCGCATGGTCGAGAAGCCCAAGCCCGAGGAGGCGCCCTCGCGCCTGGGCGTCGCCGGCCGCTACATCCTCACGCCGGGCGTGTTTGCCGAGATCCGCAACCAGCCCAAGGGCGCCGGCGGCGAGATCCAGCTGACCGACGGCATCGCCGCGCTGATGAAGAAGGAATCGGTGCACGCCTTTTCCTACGAAGGCACGCGCTACGACTGCGGCAGCAAGGAAGGCTTCCTGCAGGCCACGGTCGAGCTGGCCCTGGCACACCCGGAAGTAGGTGCGTCGTTCCGCGAATACCTCAAGAGCCTGGCGCTCTAGCGGAAGCGATCAGCGGCTCCAGCAAGCGGAGGATCTCCGCGTCGTCGATCGGCGTCAGCTGCAGGCCGAATGCCTCGTTGAGACGGCTGACCAGCGATTGCGCCCAGAGGGCATTCCAGACCGCGCCGGAATGGTCGTCCGCGAGCAAGGCGTTGCGCGGATCGTCGCCCATCGTGTTGGTCACGCGCAGGCCCGGCCCGAAAGCGACGGTCTTGTAGTCGGGCTTTCCGGAGGGGTCGCGCGCACCCCAGCGAGCCTTGAACCATGCCAGGTCGTCGAAGAAAGCGACGTTGGCCCGGCCGGTCGCGATCTTCCTGAGTGCGCCATTGAACGCTTCGAGCGCGGCGTTGATGTTCGCGGACTCTTTCGCCGACTGCCATCTGTCGGCGAGGAGCGGATCATCTGCTTCGTTCACGAACCCCACCACCAGGATCCGCGTCTGCGGATGCGAGGCATGGATCAGCGCCACGGTGCGGCCGATCTCCTCGGTGCAATAGCTGATGACTTGTCGCACTTCAGGCGCCTCGGGATCGCGTGCCTGCAGATCGAGCAGGCCGATCCAGTTGGCGAGCCCGATGCGGATCACGACCACCCCGCGCTGCCAGCGCGCCGGTTCCCGGTCCATCAACCCGACGAGGTTCTGGGCCAGCCGGACGCGGCCGGACAGGAGGTCGAAACAGGTCGCCCCGGATTTGGCGAAGTTGAAGAGGTAGTCCTCCTTCTTCGGCGTACGACCTGCCGCGAGTCCCAGCCACTCACGCGCCAGAGCCACGGCCGGGGGCCGCCCCCAGACGCCCCAGGGACCCAGGTCGACTTCCTGCCCGCGCAGGCGTCCAAGTACCTCAGTCCACAGGAAGGTCTTCGAACGCAGCGCGCCGCCACGCTCGGCAGAACCGGGAGGAAAGGCAATGCGATCCTGGTAGGAATGGCTGTTGGAGTCGCCAAGGACCGCGAGGGAAATCGCACCCGCAGGGGCAGCGGGATTGCCAGCGCCAGAAGCCATGCCATCACTCCACAGGGCCAGGACCATTGCCGCGGCCAGACCCGCGAGCACCACAGCCATCGCGAAGACTCCGATGCCGCGCTTCATGCTGTTTCCTTCAGCGGCGCCGCAGCACGTGGATGAAATCGCCGCCGACCGTCTGCTGGTCGACCAGGTCGTTGCCGGTCTGGCGGGCGAATGCCTGGAAATCGCGCACCGACCCCGCATCGGTCGACACCACCTTCAGCAGCTCGCCGCTGTGCATCTCGTTGAGCGCCTTCTTGGCCTTCAGGATGGGCAGGGGGCAGTTGAGGCCGCGGGTATCGAGCTCTTTATGGATTTGCATGGCCGTTCCTTGAGACTGCGGCGATTTTAGGAGGCTGGCCGCGGCCACTCGATGAATTCGGGTTCATGACCCCGCGTGCGAAGCCAGTCGGCCAACGCGTAGCCCGTGCCCGCGGGCCAGCAGCGCAGCGCGGGCAGGTCGTAGAGCCGATAGTCCACCAGCTCGGGCGAGAGCCGCACCTCGCCGTCGGCGATGGCATGGAAGGCGATGATGACCTGGTTCATGCGCTGGAAATCGTAGACACCCACCAGGTTCAACTCGCTCGCATCGAGATTGGTCTCTTCCTTGATCTCGCGCGCGATGCCTTCCTGGGGCGTCTCGCCGGCCTCCATGAAGCCGGTGATCAGTGCATACATCTTGTGCGGCCAGGCCGCATTGCGTGCCAGCAGCACCTGGCCGCGGTATTCGATGATCGCGGCCAGCACCGGCGTCGGGTTGTTCCAGTGCGTCCAGCCGCAGGCCGGACAGCGCAGGCGCGACTTCGGGCCGCCATCCTCGGCGAGTTCGATGTGGGCCAGCGGCGTCGCGCAGTCGGCGCAGAACTTGGGTTGGGGCATGTTTCTTCTCAAGCCGGAAAGACACCCGTCGACAGGTAGCGATCGCCCCGGTCGCACACCACGAAGACGATGGTCGCGTTCTCGACCGTCCTGGCGATCTCCAGCGCCACCCAGAGCGCGCCCGCGGCCGAGATACCGCCGAAGATGCCCTCCTCGCGCGCCAGCCGGCGGCACATCTCCTCGGCGTTGTCCTGGCTCACGTTGACCACCTGGTCGACCCGGCTCGGTTCGTAGATCTTCGGCAGGTACTCCTGCGGCCACTTGCGGATGCCCGGGATGCGCGAGCCTTCATCCGGCTGGGCGCCGACGATGCGCACCGCCGGATTCTTCTCCTTCAGGAACCTGGACACGCCGGTGATGGTGCCGGTGGTGCCCATCGCGCTCACGAAGTGCGTGATGCGCCCGCCGGTGTCGGCCCAGATCTCGGGGCCGGTGGTCTCGTAGTGGATGCGCGGATTGTCGGGATTGGCGAACTGGTCGAGCACCCGGCCCTTGCCCTGCTGCATCATCTGCTCGGCAAGATCGCGCGCGTACTCCATGCCGCCGCTCTTCGGGGTCAGCATGAGTTCGGCGCCGAAGGCCTTCATGGTCTGGGCGCGCTCGACCGACAGGTCCTCCGGCATGATCAGGACCATGCGGTAACCCTTGATGGCCGCAGCCATGGCGAGGGCGATGCCGGTGTTGCCGGAGGTCGCCTCGATCAGGGTGTCGCCGGGCTTGATCTCGCCGCGCTCCTCGGCGCGCTTGATCATCGACAGGGCCGGCCGGTCCTTGACCGATCCGGCCGGGTTGTTGCCTTCGAGCTTGCCAAGAATCACGTTGCCGCGCTGCGCATTGGCTGCCGCGTCGATGCGCTGCAGCGCGACCAGCGGCGTCTTCCCAATCGCGTCTTCAATCGTCGGATATTGCATGGAGCCACTGTGCCATAATTTTGGGCTGCCTTCCTTCCGTGCCCGGGTGGTGAAATTGGTAGACGCAGGGGACTCAAAATCCCCCGCCGCAAGGCGTGCCGGTTCGATTCCGGCCCCGGGCACCATGGGTCGCGCCATGAATCCCCGCACGCGCGCGGGTCGCATTCGCGCATTGGCCGCGAACGGTTAAATCTTGTGGCCTAGAAGACGGGCCCCCGCCGCCAGTCAACGAATACTTAGGGCCACTTTCTCGAGGCAAGGCCCGCCTGTCCCGTACGCCGTCAGTGATATTGCACTTCATTGCGAGCCGAGTAGATTCGCCCTCGAAGGCCGGCTGTTGGCCCTCACTTCCGAAGACCCCGAATCGCCACCTCGCCTCGCGTCCTCATGCCGCAACCCATTCCAAAGCCAGCCCCGTGTGCATCGGAAGGATGGATGCGACTCCACGACGAGATCGTCGGCGCGTCGGCGGCTCACCAGCGGATGGTCGCGCAGCTCGAGCGGATCGCAGCGACCGAAGCACCCGCGTTGATCGAGGGCGAGACCGGCTCGGGCAAGGAACTCGCCGCCCGTGTGATCCACTACGGCGGCATGCGCAGCGCCCGGCCCTTCGTGCCCGTCAACTGCGGCGCCTTGCCCGAAACGCTGATCGAATCGGAACTCTTCGGCCACGAGCGCGGCGCCTTCACCGATGCGCGCCAGGCACGCGCCGGTCTGGTCGCCGAAGCCAACGGCGGCACCTTGTTCCTCGACGAGGTCGATGCACTGAGCGGCAAGGCCCAGGTGACGCTGCTGCGCTTTCTTCAGGACCAGCGCTACCGGCCGCTGGGCACGGCACGCGAGCTCAGCACCGATGTTCGGGTGGTGGCTGCCTCCAATCGCCCGCTGGCGGCGCTGGTCGCCCAAGGCGCATTCCGCGCCGACCTGATGTACCGGCTCAAGATCCTCCATCTGGTGCTGCCGCCGCTGCGGGAGCGCGTCGGCGACATCGACCTGCTGGCTTCGCATTTCATCCGCCGCTTCAGCGCCAAGTACGGCTTGCCCGCAAAGACGCTGTCGGCGCAGGAACTCCAATGGCTGCGCACCCAGGCATGGCCCGGCAACATCCGCGAGCTCGAGAACTGGGTCCATCGGGAGTTCCTGATGGGCGGCGGCATCCCGGTGCGCCATGAGCCGTCGCCGCGGGCAGAGCCCGCGATGGCCGACGAATGGGACGACAGCGGCCTCGTGCGCTTCCAGCTCGCCAAGGCCGAGGCCGTTCGCCTCTTCGAGCAGGACTACCTGCAGCGCGCGCTGCGCCAGGCCGAGGGCAATGTCACGCGTGCCGCGCAGATGGTTGGCAAGGAGCGGCGCGCTTTCGGCAAGCTGCTGAAGAAATACGGCATCGAGCGCGACGCCGCCTGACGAGGCGCCGGCCCCCACGCTGCGTCCCTGCGTGTACTCGCTGCCCCCGAAGCGGTGCAGTCCGCCTCGGGGCGGCCCTGCGGCCTGCAGCGGATGTTTCAGCGCTCCGATCGCAGTCCCGTGGCCACGGTCGGATAGCGCAGGCGCACGCGCAGTTCGCGCTTCAAGCGCGTGTTGTCGAGCCGCCGCGATTCACCCATGAAGCTCAGCAGCGACAGCGGCAGCTGGGCCTGCGCCTCGTCGCGCGCGATCCGCGGCGGCAGCGGCAGTCCATAGAGACGGGCCGCCAGGTCGATGTAGTCGCCCATCCTGATCTCGCTGTCGTCACTGGCGTGGAACACGCGCTGCGGCCCGCCGCGCCAAAGCGCCGCGACGCAGGTGCGGGCCAGGTCGTCGGCGTGGATGTGGTTGGTGTAGACGTCGTCCTCGGTCCGCAGCACCGGCGTGCCCCGGCGCAGCCGCTCGCGCGGGGTGCCGCCCTCCCGGTCGGGCGCATAGATGCCGGGAATGCGCAGGATCCGCACGGCGACACCGGCGCGGCCCAGCCAGCGCACCGTGCGCTCGGCATCGACGCGGCGATGCGCACGCGGCGTATCGGGCCGCAGCGCGCGCGTCTCCGAAATCCGGGCCCCGCCGCAGTCGCCATAGACACCGCTGGTCGAGCCGTAGACGAAGGCCGAGGGCAGCGATCGCAGCCGCAGGGCGCGTGCCAGCGCCAGGCTGCGCGCATCGCGCCACCATTGCGCGCCCTCTTCGACGCGGGCCGGCGGGGCCAGGTGCAGGACCCGCGTGGCGAGTCCCGAGAGTCGCCGCAGCGAAGCCGGCTGGTCCAGGTCGGCCACGATCGGCGTGATGCCTGCCTGGCGAAGCAGGGACACGCGCCCGGGCGAGGAAGTCAGCGCGACCAGTTGCACGCGGCCCCGCAGCAGCCGGGCCGCGCGAAGCCCGACGTCGCCGCAACCGACCACGAGCACGCGCTCGCGCCGGAAGCGCGAAGGCCTCGCACCGAGGGGGCTGTTGATTGAGGGCAAAATCCGTTCTCCCTTTTGAGCAGAGAACGAAGAATACCCATGACCAGCGCAGCGCCGAGCGAAGCGGGCTTTCAGATCACGGTAGAGCCGAGCGGGCGCCATTTCGCGGCCCTGGCCGACGAGACCATCCTGGCCGCCGGCATCCGCCAGGGCATCGGCCTCCCCTACGGCTGCAAGGACGGCGCCTGCGGGTCCTGCAAGTGCAAGAAGCTGTCGGGCACCGTCAGCCTGGGCCCGCACCAGAGCAAGGCCCTGAGCGCCGAGGAACAGCTGGCCGGCTACGTGCTCACCTGCTGCGCCCGGGCCGAGAGCGACGTGGTGCTCGAATCGCGCCAGGTCACCGAGGCAGGCGCCTTCCCAATCCGCAAGATGCCGGTGCGGGTGCAGGCGCTCGCGAAACAGTCGCACGACGTGATCCTGCTGCGCCTGCAGCTGCCCGCGGGCGAGCCGCTGCAGTTCCATGCCGGACAGTACGTGGAGTTCATCCTGCGCGACGGCACGCGTCGCAGCTACTCGATGGCCAACGCGCCCCATACGCTGCAGCAGGCCGGCACCGGACTCGATCTGCACATCCGGCATCTGCCGGGCGGCAAGTTCACCGACCATGTCTTCGGCGCCATGAAGGAAAAGGAAATCCTGCGCATCGAAGGCCCCTATGGCAGCTTCTTCCTGCGCGAGGACTCCGACAAGCCGCTGATCCTGCTGGCTTCGGGCACCGGCTTCGCGCCGATCAAGRCACTGCTGGAGCACATGAAGTTCAAGGGCATCGAGCGCCCGGCCACCTTGTACTGGGGCGGCCGTCGGCCAGAGGATCTCTACATGGACGACTGGGTGCGTGCCCAGCTGCAGCAGATGCCCAAGCTGCGCTACGTGCCGGTGGTCTCCAACGCGGTGCCCGAGGACGACTGGCACGGCCGCACCGGCTTCGTCCATCGCGCCGTGCTGGAGGACTTCGACGACCTCTCGGGCCACCAGGTCTATGCCTGCGGCGCACCGGTGGTGGTCGACGCCGCCAAGCACGACTATGTCGCGCAGCGGGGCCTGCCGGAAGAAGAGTTCTATGCCGACGCCTTCACCACCGAAGCCGACAAGGCCCTGCCCTGAGACACACCCGATGGAATCCATGCAAGCCAGACACTTCCTGCTGACCCTCCTGTCGGCCGCCGCCCTGCTGGCCACCGGCCAGGCGAGCGCGCAACAACAGCGGCCGATCCGGCTGATCGTGCCCTATGCCGCGGGCGGGCCGATCGACGTCACGGCGCGGGTGCTGGCCGAGCGCGTCAAGGACTCGCTGGGCACCGTCATCATCGACAACAAGCCCGGCGCCGGCGGCAACATCGGTGCCGACGCCGTGGCCAAGGCCGCGCCCGACGGCCTGACGATCGGCATCGCGGCCACCGCCACCAACGCGGTCAACCCCTGGCTCTACGCCAGGATGCCTTTCAACGCCGCCACCGACTTCGCGCCGGTGACGCAGATGGTGCGGGTGCCCAACGTGCTGGTCATGAATGCCGAGACCGCGCAACGGCTGAATATCCACACGCTGGCCGACTTGATCGCCTACGGCAAGGCCAACCCGGGCAAGCTCAACTACGGCAGCGGCGGCAACGGCAGTGCCGGGCACCTGGCGGGCGAGATGTTCAAGAAGGAAGCCGGCATCTTCGCGGTCCACATCCCGTACAACGGCGGCAACCCGGCGCAGCTCGCGCTGCTGTCGGGCCAGGTCGACTTCAATTTCGACAACCTGGCAACGGCAGCGCCGAACATCCGCTCGGGCAAGCTGAAGGCGATCGCGGTCACGACCGCGAAGCGCAGCAGCGCGCTGCCGGAGGTGCCGCCCGTGGCAGACACGCTCAAGGGCTTCGCGATCGACACTTGGTGGGGCCTGGTGGCGCCGGCCGGCACGCCGCCCGACGTGGTCGCCAAGCTCAACCACGCCTTCGTCGCCGCGCTCGACTCGCCGGAGACCAAGACCCGCTTCGCATCGCTGCTCGCGGAACCGGTCGCCAGCACGCCCGATCAGTTCGGCGCCTTCATGAAGAGCGAACTGGCCAAGTACGAGAAAGTCGTGAAAGCGACCGGCGCAAAGGTCGACTGACCACGCCGCCGCGGCCGGCGAAGCCCGGCCCCTTCGTGGAACACCGCGGAACCGGCTTCGCCGGGCCGCTGGTGTTGCCCCCGGCAGGGGTGGGCGTCCCGACACGGAGTGCGGGGCAACCTGGGGAAGAGCAACCAGCTACTCGCCCAAGTAGGCAGCTCGGACCTTCGGATCGCTCAGCATCACCTTGGCGTCGCCACTCATGGTGATCAGGCCCGACTCCATCACGTAGCCGCGGTCGGCCAGCTGCAGTGCGCGGCTGGCGTTCTGCTCGACCAGCAGCACCGTGACACCCTGGTCGTAGACCTGCTTCACGACCTCGAAGATCTTGTCGACCATGATCGGCGACAGGCCCATCGAGGGCTCGTCGAGCAGCAGCACCTTGGGGCGCGCCATCAGCGCGCGGCCCATGGCGAGCATCTGCTGCTCGCCGCCCGACATGGTGCCGGCCAGCTGCGTGGCGCGCTCCTTCAGCCGCGGGAAGGTCGAGAACACGCGATCGATGTCCTTCGCGATCTCGGCCTTGTCCTTGCGGATGTAGGCGCCGATCTGCAGGTTCTCGGTGATCGTCATGCGCGTGAACACGCCGCGGCCCTCGGGCACCATCACCAGGCCCTCGCCGACCAGGTCCCAGGCGCCGCGGCCCTTGATGCTCTTGCCGAGGAATTCGATGTCGCCGGCGAGGAAAGGCAGCGTGCCGGTGATGGCCTTCATGGTGGTGGTCTTGCCGGCGCCGTTGGAGCCGATCAGYGACACCARCTCGCCCTCGCGGACCTCGAAGTCGATGCCCTTGACGGCCTGGATGCCGCCGTAGGCGACCTTGACGCCGCTCACCTTCAACAATGTCTGTGCCATCAGTGTCCTCCCGTGCCGAGGTAGGCCTCGATCACTTTTTCGTTCTTCTGTACGTCCGCCGGCGTGCCCTCGGCGATCTGCTTGCCGTAGTCCAGCACCGTCACGCGATCGCACAGGCCCATCACCAGCTTCACGTCGTGCTCGATCAGCAGGATGGTGCGGTTGTCCTTGCGGATGCGGTCGATCAGCTCGCGCAGCATCATCTTCTCGGTCGCGTTCATGCCGGCCGCCGGCTCGTCGAGCGCGATCAGCTGCGGGTCGGTGGCCAGCGCGCGGGCGATCTCGAGCCGCCGCTGGTCGCCGTAGGACAGCGTGCGCGCCTTGTAGTCGGCGAACTTGCCGATGCCGACGTACTCGAGCAGCTCGTGCGCGCGCTCGGCGATCGCAGCTTCCTCGGCCTTGAAGCCGCCCGAGCGGAAGATCGCGCCGAACACGCCGGAATGCGTGCGCACATGGCGTCCGACCATCACGTTTTCGAGCGCGGTCATTTCCGCGAACAGGCGGATGTTCTGGAAGGTGCGTGCGATGCCGGCCTTGGCGACCTCGTGCACCGCGGTCGGCTGGTAGGGCTTGCCGGCCAGCTCGAAGCTGCCGCTGTCGGGCGTGTAGAGCCCGGTGATGACGTTGAAGAAGGTGGTCTTGCCGGCGCCGTTGGGGCCGATCAGCCCGTAGACCTGGCCGCGCAGGATCTTGATGCCGACATCGGAGAGGGCCTGCAGGCCGCCGAAGCGCTTGGAGATGCCGCGGACATCGAGGGTGGTTTCAGTCATGTTGCGTCCCTGGCTCACGGATTGATCGACATCGGACGCGAGGCGGCGCCGGGCACTTCATCGGCCGGCGTCTCGATCCCCGGCGCTGCCGCCGGCATGCCCGACGCGGGCTGCGTCCCCCGGCGCGCCAGCGATTTGCYGTGCTCCGGCGAGGGCCAGAGGCCGCGCGGCCGCACCAGCATGATGATGATCATCGCCAGCGCGATGAACAACTGGCGCAGGATCGAGGCGTCGAGCCGGCCGCCGGTCATCGATTGCAGCGGCGCGGCGACATAGCGCAGCACTTCGGGCAGCGCGGACAGCAGGATGGCGCCGAGGATCACGCCCGGCAGGTGGCCGATGCCGCCCAGCACCACCATCGAGACGATCATCACCGACTCCATCAGGCTGAAGGACTCGGGTGACACGAAGCCTTGGAACGACGCGAACATCGCACCGGAAACGCCGCCGAAGCTGGCCCCCATGGCGAAGGCCAGCAGCTTCATGTTGCGGGTATTGATGCCCATCGCCTTGGCGGCAATCTCATCCTCGCGGATCGCCATCCAGGCGCGGCCGATGCGCGAGACCTGGAGCCGGTGCGAGACGAGGATCGTGAAGACCACGAACAACAGGAACAGGTAGTAGTACAGCGTCACCGACGAGATCGTGAAGCCGTCGAGCTTGAGCGATTTGCCCAGGTTGAGGCCCCAGAAATGCACCGGATCGATCGCCGTGATGCCCTTGGGCCCGTTGGTGATGTTGACCGGGTGGTCCAGGTTGTTCAGGAACACCCGGATGATCTCGCCGAAGCCGAGCGTCACGATCGCCAGGTAGTCGCCGCGCAGCTTCAGCGTCGGCGCGCCCAGCAGCGCGCCGAACAGGCCGGCCACCAGCAGCGCCAGCGGCACCACCACCACCAGCGAGACGTGCAGCCCGTTCGGGAACATCGCCTTGATGGCCGGGAAGGTGTCGGTCAGGTGCGGCGACCCCAGCAGCGCGAACAGGTAGGCCCCGATCGCGAAGAAGGCCACGTAGCCGAGGTCGAGCAGGCCGGCATAGCCGACCACGATGTTGAGGCCGAGCGCCAGCATCACGTAGAGCAGCGCGATGTCGGCAATCCGGACCCAGGCATTGCCCTGGGTCTGCAGCAGCAGCGGCAGTGCGAGCACCAGAACGATGCCCACGGCGTACAGGAAGGTGTTCTTGCTGTTCTTCATCGCGTGCTCCTCAGGCCCGGTCCGCCACGCGCTCGCCGAGCAGGCCCGAGGGCCGCAGCGTGAGCATGATGATCAGCACGATGAAGGCGAAGATGTCGCTGTAGTGGCTGCCCAGCACATCGCCCGTCAGCGCCCCGATGTAGCCCGAGCCGATGGCCTCGATCAGCCCCAGCAGGATGCCGCCGACCACCGCCCCGGCGAGGTTGCCGATGCCGCCGAACACCGCCGCCGTGAAGGCCTTGAGCCCGGGGATGAAGCCCATCGCGTGCTGCGCGATGCCGTAGTTGGACGCGTACATCACGCCCGCGACCGCCGCCAGCACGGCGCCGATGATGAAGGTGGCCGAGATCACCATGTCCGGGCGGATGCCCATGAGGGCGGCCACGCGCGGGTTCTCGGCGGTGGCGCGCATCGCGCGGCCGAGCTTGGTGTAATTGACCAGCCAGGTGAGGATCGCGAGGCAGATCGCCGTCACGCTGAGGATCATCACCTGGGTCGGCGAGATCACCGCGCCGCCGATGTGGATCGGCGTGGTCGACAACAGGTTCGGATAGGCCTTGTTGGTCGGCTTCCAGATGATCATCGCCAGCGTCTGCAGCAGGATCGACACGCCGATGGCGGTGATCAGCGGCGCCAGCTTGGGGCTGTTGCGCAGCGGCCGGTAGGCCACCTTCTCGATCACGAAGTTGAGCGTGGCGGCGACCACGCAGGCGATCAGCAGCGCGATCAGCAGGATCAGCCAGCCCGGCGTGCCGGGCATCGACTCCTGCATGAGGCCGATGATGCTCCAGCTGGTCAGTGCCCCGACCATCAGAACTTCCCCGTGCGCGAAATTGATGAGGTTGATGATGCCGTACACCATGGTATAGCCCAAGGCTATCAAGGCGTACATGCTGCCGAGAACCAGACCGTTGATGATCTGCTGCAGCAAGGTGTCCATAGCGAAAATCCCTTTTTGTGTTGACGCCCTCGAGAGGCGCCCGGCTGACCCGGCGCACTGGTTAGGGCGCTAGGCTTCACTTAGCAAAAAACCCGCCAGCATGTGTCGACGGCGGGTTTGTGGCGGGATTGTAATTTCGCGGGAACGCCCTTCTGGTGCGCTTTCGACGGGGTTTTCCCGCTGGCGCACATTCGAAGTGCAGCGGTGGGGCAAGGAAGTATCGGCGCCGATGCAGGGCGGTATCAGCCTGCAGCGTCCTTGTTCCGATTTCGCAATTCGCGCAGCTTTTCCGCAATGCGGATTTCAAGCCCCCGTTCCACCGGGCGGTAGAAGCCCGGCGCATCGAGGCCGTCGGGAAGATAGGTCTCGCCGGCAGCGAATCCGCCCTCCTCGTCATGCGCATAGCGATAGCCCTTGCCGTAGTCGAGTTGCTTCATCAGCGTCGTCGGCGCGTTGCGCAGGTGCATCGGCACCGGCCGCGTGCCGTCCGACTTGATGAAGGCCTTGACCTCGTTGTACGCCTTGTAGACCGCGTTCGACTTCGGCGCCACCGCGAGGTAGACCACGCACTGGGCCAGCGCCAGTTCGCCTTCCGGGCTGCCGAGCCGCTCGTAGACCTCGGCCGCATCGAGCGCGAGCCGCAGCGCGCGCGGGTCGGCCAGGCCGATGTCCTCGCTCGCCATGCGCACCAGCCGGCGCGCCATGTAGCGCGGATCGGCGCCGCCGTCGAGCATGCGCACGAACCAATACAGTGCCGCATCGGGGTCGCTGCCGCGCACCGACTTGTGCAGCGCCGAAATGGTGTCGTAGAACTGCTCGCCGCCCTTGTCGTAGCGCCGCAACCGCTCGCCGAGCACGCGCAGCAGCCAGGCATCGGTGATGCTGTCGAGCTTCTCGGCGCCGGCGGCGACCGCCAGCGTCTCCAGCGTATTGAGCAGTCGCCGGGCATCGCCGTCGGCATAGGCGACCAGGCGGTCGACCGCCTCGGCGGCGATCGCCGGCACCGCCTGGATGTCCTGCGCCCGTTCGACGATCTTCTTGAGATCGGCCTCGGCGAGCGGCTGCAGCACGTAGACCGCGGCCCGCGACAGCAGCGCCGAATTGACCTCGAAGGAAGGGTTCTCCGTGGTCGCGCCGATGAAGGTGAACAGGCCCGACTCGACGTGCGGCAGGAAGGCATCCTGCTGGCTCTTGTTGAAGCGATGGACCTCGTCGACGAAGACGATGGTGCGGCGCTGCTCGAGTCCGTCGCGTGCCGAGAGGGCGCGCTCGACCGCGTCTCGGATGTCCTTCACGCCGCCGAGCACTGCGCTGATGCTCAGGAACTGGGCATCGAAGGCGTCCGCCATCAGGCGCGCGATGGTCGTCTTGCCGACGCCGGGCGGGCCCCAAAGGATGCACGAATGCGGCTGGCCGGACTCGAAGGCGATGCGCAAGGGCATGCCGGGGCCCAACAGGTGCTGCTGCCCGATCACCTCGCCGAGGGTGCGCGGGCGAAGACGTTCGGCAAGGGGAGTGTGGGTACTGGTGGCCATCGGAAACATAGTGTCGCCCCGGATCCTAGCCGTGCGGGCTTGAGATGCCCGCGCAAGGCGCCGAAGGCGCGCTACTGGCGAATCACGTCGGCACCGACCGGCACCTTGAACTGGAAAGTCGACGGCGGCAACGACGGGTTGACCTCGACCTTGCCGAACTTGAGCACCGAGCGCTGGCCGAAGCTGTCGAGGATCTCGAGCGCCGACAGCGCTTCGCCCTGGAAGCCGACCTGCACACTCTGGAGTTGCCCGTCCTTGCTCTTGGGCGTTGCCTTGACCCACTGCAATCCGTCGCGCTCAGGTCCGGCTTCGAGCGTGAAGTCGGCCTGCAGCGCGCGCAGGTCGGGCGCCGCCGCGATCAGCGCCGCGGGCGTGGAACCCAGCGCCTGCGCCTGCTTGCGCTGCGTGACCTGATTCAGGTCGGCATCGTAGAGCGACAGCGTCTCGCCGTCGGCGACGATGCTCTGGACGAAGGGCTTCTCGTAGTCGAACCTGAACTTGCCCGGCCGCTGGAATTCGAAGCGGCCGGTCGAGACCTTGGGGCGCGACGCCTGGCCGTCCTTCGGCGGTGCCGTCACGGTCTGGGTGAACCCGGCGCGACCCGACTTCACGGTCTTCACGAAGGCCTCGAGGCTCTCCATGCCGCCGGCCCACGCACCGGCCACGGCCACCGCGAACAAGGCGCCCACGATCAGCTTCTTCATCGTCATCTTCGACCCGTTCATTCCGTCCTTGCAGGCACCAGGATCTCGCGCTGGCCGCTGCCGCTCATCGCGCTCACCAAGCCCGCGTTCTCCATGTCCTCGACCAGCCGCGCCGCGCGGTTGTAGCCGATCTTCAAGTGGCGCTGAACCAGCGAGATGCTGGCCTTGCGGTGCTTCAGCACGACCTCGACCGCCTGGTCGTACATCGGGTCCTTCTCGCCGCCCTCGCCGCCGCTCTCGCCCAGCACGTCGCCGTCGCCATCGACGGTACCGCCTTCGAGCACGCCCTCGATGTAGTCCGGCTCCCCTTGCGACTTGAGGTAGGCGACCACACGGTGCACTTCCTCGTCGCTCACGAAAGCGCCGTGGACGCGCACCGGCAAACCGGTGCCGCTCGGCATGTAGAGCATGTCGCCCATGCCCAGCAGCGCCTCGGCGCCCATCTGGTCGAGGATGGTGCGGGAGTCGATCTTGCTCGACACCTGGAAGGCGATGCGGGTCGGGATGTTGGCCTTGATCAGGCCGGTGATCACGTCCACGCTGGGCCGCTGGGTCGCCAGGATGAGGTGGATGCCGGCCGCCCGCGCCTTCTGCGCCAGCCGGGCGATCAGCTCTTCGATCTTCTTGCCGACCACCATCATCAGGTCGGCCAGTTCGTCGATCACGACCACGATGTGCGGCTCGCGTTGCAGCGGCTCCGGACTGTCGGGCGTCAGGCTGAACGGGTTGTAGATGAACTCCTCGCGCGCCTTCGCCTCGTCGATCTTGACGTTGTAGCCGGCCAGGTTGCGCACGCCGAGCTTGCTCATGAGCTTGTAGCGCCGCTCCATCTCGGCCACGCACCAGTTCAGGCCGTGCGCGGCCTGCCGCATATCGGTCACCACCGGTGCCAGCAGGTGCGGGATGCCTTCGTAGACCGACATCTCGAGCATCTTGGGGTCGATCATCAACAGGCGCACGTCACGCGCCTCGGCCTTGTACAAGAGGCTCAGGATCATCGCGTTGATGCCGACCGACTTGCCGGAGCCCGTGGTGCCCGCCACCAGCACGTGAGGCATTTTCGCCAGGTCGGCGACCACCGGATTGCCGATGATGTCCTTGCCCAGGCCCATCGTGAGCATCGACTTGCCCTCGTTGTAGACCTGCGAGCCGAGGATTTCGCTGAGCTTGATCGACTGCCGCTTGGCGTTCGGCAGTTCGAGCGCCATGTAGTTCTTGCCCGGGATCGTCTCGACCACCCGGATCGACACCAGCGACAGCGATCGCGCCAGGTCCTTGGCAAGTCCGACGATCTGCGAGCCCTTGACGCCGGTGGCCGGCTCGATCTCGTAGCGCGTGATGACCGGACCCGGCGAGGCCAGCACCACGCGCACCTCGACGCCGAAGTCCTTGAGCTTCTTCTCGATCATCCGGGAAGTCATCTCGAGCGTGTCGGGCGACACGGTTTCCTGGCGCATCTGCGCGGCGTCGAGCAGGTCGACCTGCGGCAGCTTGCTGTCGGGCAGTTCGCGGAACAGGGGCTTCTGGCGTTCCTTTGCCACGCGATCGCTCTTCGGCACCTCGGCCAGCGCCGGCTCGATCTGGACCGGCGGCGACGGTGCGCGCCGCTTGGGCCGAGGCAGGATGCGCAGCTCTTCATCGGGCACCTCCGGCTCGGGCCCGGTGTCGACCGCGGACAGTTCCTCGCGCTCGCGCACCGCCTGCTTGCCCATCGCGATGTCCTGCGCGATCTCGCGCTTTTCGCGCCGCGACTCGAACAGCGAATACAGGCGCGTGCCGATGCGTTCGGCGATCTGGCCCCAGGAGAAGCGGAACACCAGCGCCGAGCCGATCACGCCGCCGGCGATCGCGATCAGGGCCGAGCCGGTGAAGCCCATCCACTTGACGCTGGCCGGCCCGACCAGGTAGCCGAGCACCCCGCCGCCATGCCCCGGCAGGCGGAACTCGAGCCGATACAGCCGCGACCATTCGAGCACCGCGCTGGCGCAGAGCAGCAGGATCAGCCCGAACCAGAAGGCCAGGCGGCTGCGGTTGAAAGGTCCGCGCGGCGTCTGTTCGCCCGCCGCCGCCTCGCCGCCCCGCATCCAGCCGGCCAGCGAGGACAGCCAGACGCGCAGGCCGGCCGCCAGGCACCACCAGACCGAGTAGCCGGCCAGGAAATAGCTGGCATCGGCCAGCCAGGCGCCGATGCGGCCGCCCCAGTTCTTGACTTCGCCGCCGGTGCCCGAGGTCGACCAAGCGGCGTCCGAGGGCGTGAAGCTCAGCATCGCGAGCAGCCAGAACAGCAGCACCACGAAGCCGGCGATCAGCGTGATCTCGTGGGCGAATCGCATCGCGCGCAGTCGCACCGGCTGCGGCTCGCCCGATGAGGAGTTTTGAAGAGTATTGAGCGAATAGGTCATGAAAGGCACGCCGTGCAGCCCGCGGGGGCGGGCTGGAGATCCGGCAAAACTACAACGAAAACGCCCGCGGCCGCATTGTCGGGGCGGGCGACGTCGTGGCCGGCCCGCGACGCCGCCGGCCAGCCTGTCAGGTGAGCGATGAGAGTCGTTCCTTGACGATCATCGAGCCATCGATCTGCGTCTGGACGAAGCCACGCTCTTCGAGATCCTTCATGACGCGGCTGACCATCTCGCGCGAGGCGCCGACCATCTTGGCCAGATCCTGCCGCGAGATCTTGTCGCGCACCTTGAGGTTGCCTTCGCCATCGTCGACCGCGAATTCGAGCAGCGAACGGGCGACACGGCCATAGACGTCCATCAGTGCCAGCGACTCGATCTTGCGATCGGCATGGCGCAGGCGCGCCACCAGGCCACGCATGATGTTGTAGGACATCGAGGAATTCTCGGGCAGACAGCGCGCGAAGGCCTCCCGGTCGAGCATCAGGACGTCGGTCTGGATCTCGGTGCGCACAGTGGCCGAATGCGGCTCATCGTCGATCATGCTCATCTCGCCGACGTAGTCGCCCGGCTGCAGAGTGGCGAGGATGACCTCCCGCCCGCGGCTGTCGGTGCTCATGACGCGGGCCCGCCCGGTCAGGATGATGTAGAGCGCATCCGACTTCTTGCCCTGTTCGACCACCACCTCGGCACGCTTGAAACGCTTCTTGACGATCGCGTCGGCGATGCTCGCGGACTGGGCAGGTGTCAGCGCTGCGAACAACGGCACGCGACGGAGCAATTCAAGATTGGACAGCATCGACATTCATCAATCCCCGATTTGGCGCGATTGCATCATCGATGGATTCATACAATCGCGCCCATTGAAAGGAGCCGCCATCCGGGCTTGAACCGAACGGTGATACTCCATATCTATAAAACACCCTGAAAATGTACACGCTGCTGCAGCGTCAATCCTAGGTTTTCTACTCATGTCATCCACTCCGCACGCTAAGGTTCTCATTCTCGGCTCCGGCCCGGCCGGTTATACCGCGGCAGTCTACGCGGCCCGCGCCAATCTCGAACCCATGCTGATCACCGGCATGGCTCAAGGCGGGCAGCTCATGACGACGACCGACGTCGACAACTGGCCGGCCGATGTCCACGGCGTGCAGGGGCCCGACCTGATGCAGCGCTTCCTGGAGCACGCCGAGCGCTTCAAGACCCGAATCGTCTTCGACCATATCAACAAGGTCGACTTCAGCAAGCGCCCCTTTACCCTGACCGGCGACAGCGGCACCTACACCTGCGACGCGCTGATCATCGCCACCGGCGCCTCGGCCAAGTACCTGGGGCTCGAATCCGAGCAGCACTTCATGGGCCGCGGCGTCTCGGGCTGCGCTACCTGCGACGGCTTCTTCTACCGCGAACAGGAAGTCTGCGTCATCGGCGGCGGCAACACCGCGGTCGAGGAAGCGCTGTACCTGTCGAACATTGCCAGCAAGGTCACGCTGGTGCACCGGCGCGACAAGTTCCGCGCCGAGCCGATCCTGATCGACAAGCTGCACGCCAAGGTCGCCGAAGGCAAGATCGAGCTCAAGGTCCACAACACGCTGGACCAGGTGCTGGGCGACGATTCGGGCGTGACCGGCATCCGGCTCAAGAACACCCAGACCGGCGCCACCGAGGATCTACGGCTCAAGGGCTGCTTCATCGCCATTGGCCACCACCCCAACACCGACATCTTCCAGGGCCAGCTCGAGATGAAGGACGGCTACATCCTGACCCGCTCGGGCCTGCAGGGATTCGCGACGATGACCAGCGTGCCGGGCGTGTTCGCCGCCGGCGACGTGCAGGACCATGTCTATCGCCAGGCGATCACCAGCGCCGGAACCGGCTGCATGGCCGCACTGGACGCCCAGCGCTTTTTGGAACAATAGCTCGCCCCCAGGTTGCCCGGCACTTCGTGTCCGGGCGCCTCAAGTCGCCGCCAGAGGCAGCGGCCCTTCGGAGCCGTCCAAGCCTGCGCAGGCAGGCTTGGAGCCGCGGCTCCTCAGCCCCCTGCCGGGGGCAACACCAGCGGCCCGGCGAAGCCGGCTCCGCGGTGTTTCACCTACTCGGCCTGGCTGCGCCGGTCGTGTGAAGGGTTTGGGCTATAATTTCGGGCTTTGCCGAGCTTGACGCATGCGTCGGTCGGCGACATCGGGGTACCGCCACCCGTTTCTGGCGAGGTCAAGCTGCAAACCACCCACGCAACCCTGCTGCGTTGCTTTGGTGCCAGCTGTTCAAGAAAGAGTGTCCACATGGCACGCGTCTGCGAAGTCACGGGCAAAGGCCCGATGGTCGGAAACAATGTTTCCCACGCCAACAACAAAACCAAGCGCCGGTTCCTGCCGAACCTGCAATACCGTCGTTTCTGGGTCGAAACGGAAAACCGCTGGGTTCGCCTGCGGGTTTCGAGCGCTGCCCTGCGCCTGATCGACAAGAACGGCATCGACGCCGTGCTCGCAGACCTGCGCGCACGCGGCCAAGCTTAAGGAGCTGAATCATGGCAACGAGCAAAGGCGGACGCGAAAAGATCAAGCTGGAATCCACCGCGGGTACCGGCCATTTCTACACGACCAGCAAGAACAAGAAGACGATGCCTGAAAAGATGTCGATCATGAAGTTCGACCCGAAGGCGCGCAAGCACGTCGAGTACAAGGAAATCAAGCTGAAGTAATTCAGCGCTTTCCAACAACAAGAACCCGCTGCGATCCAGCGGGTTTTTTGTTGCCCGCCGTTGCCGCGGGCACAAAAAAGCCGGCTCGAAAGCCGGCTCTTTACCTGGGAGCAGCCAGGCGCTGGGACGGAAGCTCAGGCCCTCGCGGCGCGCAGACGAGTCGAGAACTCGCGCAGACCGGCAATGCCACTGGCCTCGGCGCGATGGCACCAGGCGGCCAGGTCGGCAGCCAACTGCTCACGCGAATGCGAGGTGTTGAGCCACAGCTGGCGCAGCTCTTCGCGCATGGTCACCATCTTGTCGAGCACCGGGTGGGCGGCACGTGCCTGGACCAGGTTCGAGCGCACGGCAGCGGGCACCTTGTCGTCGTCGCGGTGCAGCCAGTTCTTGGCCGCTTTGAGCGCCGACAGGTCGGCCCCCTTGGCCTTGAGCTGTGCCAACTCTGCGCGGGTGGCGCGGCGCATTTCGCGCGCATAGCCGGCCATCACTTCGTAGCGGTTGGCGATCACGGCCTCGAGGGTCTTCTCGTTGGCCACCGGCACCACGTCGCCCATCTGCATCTTGGGCGGCAGCTTCTTGACCTTGGCCCAGCCGATCTTCTGCATCAGGCTGATGTAGACCCAGCCGATGTCGAACTCGTACTTCTTGACCGAGAACTTGGCCGAGGTCGGGTAGGTGTGGTGGTTGTTGTGCAGCTCTTCGCCGCCGATGATGATGCCCCACGGAATCAGGTTGGTGCTGGCATCGGTGGCTTCGAAGTTGCGGTAGCCCCAGTAGTGGCCGATGCCGTTGACGACGCCGGCGGCCCAGAACGGGATCCAGAGCATCTGGACGGCCCACACGGTCAGGCCGAGCATGCCGAACAGGGCGACATTGAGAATCAGCATCAGGCCCACGCCCTGCCAGCTGTAGCGCGTGTACAGGTTGCGCTCGATCCAGTCGTCGGGCGTGCCGTGGCCGAAACGCTCCATCGTCTCCTTGTTCTTCGATTCCTTGCGGTACAGCTCGGCGCCGCGCCACATGACTTCGTCGATACCCTTGACCTGCGGGCTGTGGGGGTCGTCCACGGTTTCGCACTTGGCGTGGTGCTTGCGGTGGATAGCCACCCATTCCTTGGTCACCATGCCGGTGCCCAGCCAGAGCCAGAAGCGGAAGAAATGCGAGGGGATCGGGCCCAGATCCATGGCCCGGTGCGTTTGCGTCCGGTGCAGGAAGATCGTGACCGCCGCGATCGTGATGTGCGTGGTGACGAGCGTGTACAGCACGACTTGCCACCATGTAAGGTCCCACAAGCCGTTTCCGAGCCAATCGATGGCCGCGCTCAGTACGGCAGAGTCAGGAAGCAACATTGAAATCAGTACTCCATGGCCACACGAAGGTGCAGCCTCTAGATAACCCGCGATTTTAAAGGTTGGGGCCTGGAAAGGGGCCTAAATCCTTGATTTATCGCAAGTTTTCCCACGCTTTGGAGCCTGCCGCCTATTTTCGGTTCCACACTGCGGCAAAAAAGCCGTCGGTGGCGTGGCGATGGGGCCAGAGCCGAAGGAAGCGCGTCCCGCTTTCGCCGCCCGCGCACAGGGCCTCGGCGCCCGCCACCTTGAGGCCGGCCAGCAGCTCCGACGCGTCCTGTAGCTCGAAATCCGGGTTGGCGGCGCCGAAGGCCTCGGCGATGGCCTCGTTCTCTTCCGGCAGCACGCTGCAGGTGGCGTAGACCAGCCGGCCACCCGATTTCACCAGCCGGGCCGCACTCTGCAGGATCGCGGCCTGCTTGACCGTCAGTTCCTGCACCGATTGCGGCGACTGGCGCCATTTCAGGTCCGGATTGCGCCGCAGGGTGCCGAGCCCCGAACACGGCGCATCGACCAGCACCCGGTCGATCTTGCCGGCCAGCCGCTTGATGCGATCGTCGCGCTCATGGGCGATGGCCGCCGGATGCACGTTCGACAGGCCGCTGCGGGCCAGCCGCGGCTTGAGGGCGTCGAGGCGGTGGGCGGAAGTGTCGAAGGCATAGAGCCGCCCCGTGTTGCGCATGGTGGCGCCGATGGCCAGGGTCTTGCCGCCGGCGCCGGCGCAGAAATCGACCACCATCTCGCCGCGCTTGGCGTCCAGCAGCAGGGCCAGCAACTGGGAACCCTCGTCCTGCACCTCGACCGCACCGCGGGTGAAGGCATCGAGCTTGTTCAGGGCGGGCTTGCCGTCGATGCGCAGGCCCCAGGGCGAGAACGGCGTGGGGACCGCCTTGATCGCCGCCTTGGCCAGTTCCTTCTGGACCTCTGGCCGCTTGTCGCTGAGGGCGTTGACCCGGAGGTCGAGCGGCGCCGGCTGCTGCAGGCTTTCCACCAACGGCCAGAACTGGTCGCCCAGCTGCGCCTTGAGCGGCGCCACCAGCCATTCGGGCAGGTTGTGGCGATGCCGTTCGAGCAGGTCGTCGGGCTTGACGGCATCGCAGTTGTCGAGCCAGCGCTTCTCGGTGTCGTTGAGCGCGCTCTTGAGGAAGTCGCGCGGGCCATGGAAGYCGAGGATCGCCATCCGCCGCTCCTTCGGCCCGCTGCCGGAGGGCRACAGGTGGTCGAACAGCAGCTTCTTGCGCAGCACCGTGTAGACGGTCTCGGCCAGGGTGGCGCGCTCGCGCGGCCCGAATTCGCGATGGTCGCGGAAGAAGCGCGAAACGACCTGGTCGGCCGGGTGATCGAATTTCAGAACCAGGCCGACCAGGTCGGCGGTGGCGTCAAGCAGGGCTTTGGGGTGCATCCCTGCATTGTCTCAGTCAAGTACATGGCCCCCACGCTCCGTCACTTCGTGTACTCGCTGCCCCCCGAGGGGGCCGCAGGCCGCCTTGGGGCGGCCCGGCGCCGGCCTGGCCCCCACGCTCCCCCACTGCGTGTGGGTCGCTGCCCCCGAGGGGGCCGCAGGCCGCCTTGGGGGGGCCCGGCGCCGGCCTGGTCGCGCGCTCCCCTCAGGATGAGACGGCGGTTCGGGCCCAGATCGCGCCGAAGGCCTGGCGCTCGATCTGCTCCAGAGTCGGCGAATGGCCGGCCCACAAGACCAGCACGGCGCCCGGCAGGCTCAGGGTCTGCTCGAGCTGGCGGCACAGCTGCCAACGCTCGTCGTCGCTCATTTGCGGCAATTCGAGGAACAGCACGTAGGCGCGCCGCCAAGGGAATTCGCGCAGGTTCTTGCGCACCAGCCAGGCCCGCCAGACCGGGCTGCAGCGAACCAGATCGGCCCGCAGTTCGCCGAGCTCGAACTCGCTCAGGTCGTGGCGCGCGATCTGGGCGAAGAAGGGCGTGGCGGTGATCTCTTCCCAGGCACGTTGCTCGGCCTCCTCCGCCGTCCTGGCCCGCTCGCGCCAGAGCTTGAGCGCGCGCTCGTCGTGCCCGCCGGCATCCGGGTCCTCGAGCAGGCCGACCGCCGTCTTGGCGGCCCACCAGCGGCTGGCCATGCTCGATTCGTGCAGCCGCTCCAGCACCGCGAGGCGCGCGCCGCGGTCGCGGGCCGGCAACAGCTGCGCCAGGCCGCGCAGGGCGCCCGGATGGTTGTCGGTCAGTTGCAGGGCGCGCTCATAGAGGCCGAGAACCTCGGCCGATGCATCGAGCCGACGCGCGCAGTCGGCCCACTCGACCATCTCGTCGGCGTTGTTGCGGCCGGCGCTGGCGGCCAGGACGGCGACCCGCTCGCGCACCCGGACCAGGTAAGCATGGTGCTGCTTCCAGTCGTTGGCATGGTCTCGGCGCCATTCGCTGTCGAAATGGGCGGTCCATCGGGGTGCATCGGCGAGCATCCCCAGCGCCGATTTCGCCGACCAGGACGGCAGGACGGGCTTCTCGTCGAGCGCTTCGAGCCGATCGCGCAGCACCGGGTGGGTGTCATCGACATCGCTGACGCTGCGTAGCGCGGCGCGCAGCGCCGAGCGCGCGAAATCCGGCGCCATCGGCGCGCGCAGCTGCGGCGCCATCGCCGAGAACGGGCCGACCGGGATCGGCTCGTCGACCGCCCGCGACCAGTGCGCGGGCCAGAAATTCTCGGCGTACCAGGCGCTCTTGACCACGATCTCGGTCAGCGCGCCGGCCACCACCCGGGTGCCGAGAAGGCGAGCAGCGACGCGATCGGCCTCGTACTCATCCTGCCGCGCCAGCGCGAAGGTCTTGGCGGCGAAACGCGGAAAGTACCAGCGGAAGAAGGCCTGCGAGGCGAAGGCCATCACGCCCTCGTCGCGCTGGAAGCTGGCGTCCAGCTTGAGCCACGACATCCGCGTGCGATAGATCCAGGCGCTCAGCTTGCCGTGATTGCCGCGCAGATGCCCGTATTCGTGGGCCAGCACCGACAGCAGGCGCCGGCGGTCCAGCGCCATCAGCAGCGGCAGGCCGATGCTGAGATGGTTGACCGCGCCGCCGAAGAGCCCGAAGCGCGGCAACTGCCGGATGCTGGCGTTGAACTCGCTGTCGAGGTAGACGCGGTGCACCGGCGGGCCGTCGATCCGTTGCCGAATGCGGTCCAATGCCTCGAACAGCGCCGGCGCGTCCTCGCGCTCCAGGGCCACGCCTTCGGGCTCGTCGAAGCTCACCCACAAGGCGCGCAGCGTGGCCCACAACAGGCCGAGCGCGAACAGCAGCAGCCAGCCACGGCTGAAGTTGAAGCGCCCGCCGTGTGCCAGCCCGCCGACCACCCAGGCGATGATGCCCATCGCCAGCGCCAGGCAGGCGATCACCCAGAGGTAGCCCAGGGCGGCGAAGATCGCGACGCCGCGCCGGTAGCCGCTGCTGTCGTCGGCGCTGGCATGCTCGCTCAAGCGCACGAGATGAACAAAATCCGCCCTATCCATCCCGACCTTTCAGTTCCATCAAGGAAACACACAGCGTGAACGACGACGACCTGCCACCCCTGATCGAGACCCCGCCCGGGCGCTACCGCCACTACAAGGGCGGCGAGTACGAAGTCCTGGGCACCGTGCGGCACAGCGAGACGCTGGAGCCGATGACGCTCTACCGCGCGCTCTACGGCGAGCGCGGGCTCTGGGTGCGCCCGGCCGCCATGTTCGGCGGCCGCGTGGACATCGACGGCTCGTCACGGTTGCGCTTCGCGAGGCTCGAAGAGTAGAAACCAGACTCCGCGGATTGTGTCATTCTGTTTCTCTGAGCCAAGCCGCAATCGCTTGCGGGTAAACCCGATGTTCGTGCACCAGAACACGTTCCGCGAGGCTTGCGGCGGTGTCGTCGGGCAGCACCGGCACCACCGCCTGCGCGAGGATCGGCCCATGGTCGAGTTCGACCGTCACCTGGTGCACCGTGAGCCCCGCCACCTTGCAGCCCGCCTCGATCGCACGCTGGTGGGTATGAAGCCCCGGGAACGCCGGCAGCAGCGACGGGTGGATATTGAGCAGCCGGCCGGCGTATCGGGCCACGAAGCCCGGGGTCAGGATGCGCATGAATCCGGCCAGCACGACCAGGGCGGGCGCGTGCGCGTCGATGGCCTCAGCCAGCGCGGCGTCGAAATCTTCGCGGCTGGCGAAGTCCTTGTGCGGAACCACCGTGGTGGCGACGCCGTGGGCGCGGGCCCATGCGAGGCCCGCAGCCTCCGGCTTGTTGCTGATGACGGCGGCGACCCGGGCATCGAAGCGGGCGGCCCAGCGCTCCTGCTCGGCGGCCCGCACGATGGCCGCCATGTTCGACCCGCCGCCGGAGATAAGGATCACAATATTCTTCATCGGACGCGGGATTATCCGTGTGCTTTTGCGAGGCCGCATTGTCGCGGCGCGGACACCCCGGAAGCGCACGACCGTGCTAAAACCGGCGGTTCCGGAGACACGCCGCGTCCGTGGCGGTTCGATTCAACACAGCGAGGCACGCATGGATTTGAGCTTCACGCCCGAAGAACAGAAGTTCCGCGAAGATATTCGCGCCTGGGTCAAAGAAAACCTTCCCCAAGACATCTCGCACAAGGTGCACAACGCGCTCGAACTGACGCGTGACGACCTGCAGCGATGGGCCAAGATCCTCGGCAAGAAGGGCTGGCTGGGCTACGGCTGGCCGAAGGAGTTCGGCGGCCCCGGCTGGACCGCGGTCGAGAAGCACCTGTTCGAGGAAGAAGCCGCGCTGGCCGGCGCGCCGCGCATCATCCCCTTCGGCCCGGTGATGGTGGCGCCGGTGATCATGGCCTACGGCAATCCCGAGCAGCAGAAGCGCTTCCTGCCCGGCATCGCGAGCGGCGAGGTCTGGTGGAGCCAGGGCTACAGCGAACCGGGCTCGGGTTCCGACCTGGCCTCGGTCAAGACCAAGGCCGAGCGCCAGGGCGACAAGTACATCGTGAACGGCCAGAAGACCTGGACCACGCTGGGCCAGTACGGCGAGTGGATCTTCTGCCTGGTGCGCACCAGCAACGAAGGCAAGCCGCAGACCGGCATCAGCTTCCTGCTGGTCGACATGAAGTCCAAGGGCGTCACGGTGCGCCCGATCAAGCTGCTCGACGGCGGCTACGAAGTCAACGAGGTCTTCTTCGACAACGTCGAGGTGCCGGCCGAGAACCTGATCGGCGAGGAGAACAAGGGCTGGACCTACGCCAAACACCTGCTCTCGCACGAGCGCACCAACATCGCCGACGTCAACCGCGCCAAGCGCGAGCTGGAGCGGCTCAAGCGCCTGGCCAAGAGCGAAGGCGTCTGGGAAGACACCCGCTTCCGCGACGAGATCGCCAAGCTCGAGGTCGACGTGGTCGCGCTCGAGATGCTGGTGCTGCGGGTGCTGTCGGCCGCCACCTCGGGCAAGAACTCGCTCGACATCGCGGGCCTGCTGAAGATCAAGGGCAGCGAGATCCAGCAGCGCTACTCCGAGCTGATGATGCTGGCCGGCGGCCCCTATTCGCTGCCGCTGATCCGCGAGGCGATGGAAGCCGGCTGGCAGGGCAACTTCCCGGGCGGCCACCCCCAGCTGGCACCGCTGGCCTCGACCTACTTCAACATGCGCAAGACCACCATCTACGGTGGCAGCAACGAAGTGCAACGCAACATCGTCGCGCAGACCGTTCTCGGCTGAAGCCGTAGAACGGCCTGCGCCACGCGCTGAATGTTTGACTCCCCCGCACCCCCTCCGGGAGGGGGCTCCAGCGAGGCTTACGCAAGGACTTGATATGGACTTCAATTTTTCGGACGACCAGCAGCAGCTTCGCGACGCCGTCGCCAAGTGGGTCGAAAAAGGCTACGGCTTCGAGCGCCGCCGCGCCAACGAAGCGGCCGGCGGCTTCTCGCGCGAGGCCTGGGACGAACTGGCCGAGCTCGGCCTGGGCGGCCTCTACATTCCCGAGGACGAGGGCGGCCTGGGCATGGGCCCGGTCGAAGGCATGGTCGTGATGGAAGAGCTGGGCCGCRGCATCGTGCTCGAGCCGCTGGCGCAATCCTTCATCGCCGGCGCGCTGCTGGCCGGCCATGCCGATGCCGACACCAAGGACAACTGGCTGCCGCGCATCGCCGGCGGTCAGGCCCTGGTGGTGCTGGCCTACCAGGAGCGCAAGGCGCGCTACCGGCTCGACGTCTGCGAGGCCAAGGCAGAGAAGGCCGGCGACGGCTTCAAGCTGCATGGCACCAAGAGCCTGGTGCCGGCCGGTGACGAGGCCGATGCCTTCCTGGTGCCGGCGCAGCTCGAAGGCCAGATCGCCCTGTTCCTGGTCGAACGGGCCGCCGACGGCGTCGCCGCCCGCGGCTACGGCACGCAGGACGGCAGCCGCGCAGCCGAAGTCGTGTTCGACGGCGCGGCCGCCACGCTGCTGACCCGCGACGGCCTGGCCGCACTCGAATACGGCGTCGACATCGGCATCGCGTCGACCTGCGCCGAAGCCGTCGGCGTGATGGACCAGACGCTCGCGGTCACGGTCGACTACATGAACACGCGCAAGCAGTTCGGTGTCGCGATCGCCACTTTCCAGGCGCTTCGCCACCGTGTCGCCGACATGAAGATGCAGCTCGAACTGGCCCGCTCGATGAGCTACTACGCCAGCCTCAAGCTCAACGCCCCGGCCGCCGAACGGCGCCAAGCGATCGCTCGCGCCAAGTACCAGCTCGGCGTCTCGATGCGCTTCGTGAGCCAGCAGTCGGTGCAGCTGCACGGCGGCATCGGCGTGACCGACGAATACATCGGCAGCCACTACTTCCGCAAGCTCACGCAGCTCGAGATGACCTTCGGCGACAGCCTGCATCACCTCGGCGAAGTGTCGGCCCGCATGCAGGACACCGCGGGAGTGTTCGCCTGAACATCCGCAGCTGTCCGACCCGATAGCCCCTCGCGCCCGCCGGCCCCGCCGGCGGGCGTTTTCATTGGAGAAAGCCTTTCCATGTACTCTCGCCGCCAACTGATCGCACTCGGCCTTTCCACCGCCATGCTCGCTGCCTGCTCCACCCCTCCCTCGGCCAGCGAGCGGCCGCCGATCGTGTTCGTGCACGGCAACGG